>NZ_JAVAJK010000009.1:0-263925 GCF_052112325.1 Pseudomonas sp. Yb2C2
CACCTAAACTCTCCCCATGTTATTTCAACGGACAGAGGGTTCACCATCATGGGCAAACGTCATCCCAATCTCCCCGCCTGGCAATGGCGTAACTACCCGCAAAACCATCAGCACCCGACCAACCTGGCGTTGCACCTGATTGCCGTGCCGCTGTTTATCATCGGGTTTCTGTTGATTGTGTCCGGAGTGTTCAGCCTGAGCCTGGCCAGTTTCGCCATTGGCGTAGTCGGCATCCTCGCTGGCCTGGCGTTGCAGCGTCATGGCCATAGCCTGGAAGCCGAGGCCGGTGAGCCGTTCAGTGATCGTAAAGACGCAGTACAGCGCCTGGTGGTCGAGCAGTTCCTGACGTTCCCGCGCTTTGTGTTGAGCGGTGGCTGGTGGCGTGCCTGGCGGCTGCGCCACCGTCACTGACGATCAGGCGAAGACCACCACGGTCTGGCGGCTAAGGGCGATCAACGCGCCGGTTGGGCTCCACAGCGCGGCGGCGGCGTGACCGTAGCCGTCGCGCGCATGTTCGATGCTGACGTGGTACTGGCACCAGTCCAGGGTCGTCAATTCCTGCAACGGTTGGATGAATTCGATGGTCCAGGTCAGGGTGCTGCCCGGAGCGGGCTTTTTCAGGTGCGGCAGCAACGCCGGGGGCCAGGCGTCGACCAGGGCGAGGATATGCGCTTCGCTCAGCGGTTCCTCCTTCACATCCCCGCGCAAGCGAACCCACCCGCCCATCTCGCGGGATTTATTACCGGTAAACGGCAAACCGCCAACACTCCAACGCATCGCCAGGTGGCGCATGAATTCAGGCGTGACGCCTTTGATATAGGGCAGTTCCTGGCACTCATCCCAGTGCTTGAACGTCGGCGGCGGCTCGCTGGCCACATCGATTTCCGACTCGCGGGATGCGCCAAAACTGGCCTGTACCAGGGTCGCGACCTCACCGTTCTGCACGACACGGCCGAGCAACTGGCTGACCGCCTTGCCTTCACGCAACACTTCGACTTGATAGCTGGCGGGTACATCGGGCGCGACCGGGCCAACGAAGGTGATCGCGAGCGAGCGCAATGGGCGGTCCGTCGGCACCTGGGCGCGCAAGGCTTCGTATTGCAACGCAGCAACCAGGCCACCGAACGTGGCACGGCCCTGGGCCCATTCAGCGGGAATGGTGACATCCAGCGGGTTGCTTCGGGCAGCGTCGAGCAAATCACTAAAGCGCATGGCGACCTCACATCAAAAAAAACGGATGTGCGATCTTAACCAGCGAGCAGCCAAGGTACAGCGCTTATTCCGGCCAAAAGCCGGACCGATTTAGAAAAAATCCGCGCTGAGTTTGTCCAGCACGCGATCCGCCTGCCCTTCGGCCTTGGCCATGGTGCGATGCCATATCGCAACACAGGGCTGCAGATCGACTTGATGTTCGGCCTGGGCCAACCATTGCCAGCAGTCATGCCAATCACCCAGTGCCGCTTGGGCTTTCTTCAGGCGTGGCAGGGCATTGGCGGGCAACTTATCCAGCTGGGGGTAAGCCTCGGCGGCATAGCGCACACGCTTGATCAACAAGCGCAAACGGTGGCGATCATGGTCTGGATCTTTCAGCGCTTGATCGAGTTTCTGCCATTGCTTGGCCAGGCGCTTCTCAATGCGCGGTCGCAAACCCTTGAGCAATTTCTGGTGCTCCGAGGCGCGGATAAAGCGCGGGAATGCATCAAGGATCAGCAGCAGATGCGCAACTTCCGGGCCTTGCGCCACCTGGCGATAGGCGTCGGGTTGCAGGCGCAGGCGTCGATCTGCGGCCTCGTGATAACCATGCTGATGCAAATACGCCGCCAGCACCTCTCGGTCGCGCAGCGGCGTCGTCAACTGGCCGACCGTGCCGGCGGCCAATTCAAGCTGTTCCACACCCGGCAGCCCGCGCAAAGGACGCAACAGACTGCGCAGGCGGCGCACGGTGGTGCGCAGATCATGCAGGGCTTCATCATCGGTAACGGCAGCGAGGCGAGCCTGGCAGCTCAGTAACCCTACTTCCAGGCCAATGACCTGAGCGACTAACTGATCGACCAAAGCTGACATCCTGCCCTCACTCTCAGATGAAAAATCCCACTCTGCGCTGCACGTTAACGCCCGGCGCGCGACTCACGAATATAGAACCGAGCTTTTTCGGCCTTGTTGGAGCAGCCTTCAAACGCCTCGAATTGCTGCTGGGTCTTGGCGCCCGTCAGTAACGACAAAGCCTTGGAGTAGCTGACGGTGCCGGCAAAACCTTCGGCCTTGGCCAGGTCGAGTTCTTTCCAGGCGGCATCCAATTGCGAGCCACAGCTGTCGCGGTATGCGGTTTTCCCGGCACAACCCGCCAGGGCCAACATGATCACAGGCACACACATCCAGGCTTTCATCGATGACACCTCAAAATAAAGAAAAACAGTCGTACGCTGTAGACGTTGCCTACAAGAAAAAGTGCCTTGTCCTTAGCCTGAAATCGGTAGTACCTATTGCCAGAGCATACCCGAGCCTGGGCGCTATTCTTGAAAAATATTGCCAGGCGCAACGAAGATTGAAGCGGCCCCCAAAATAGGCGCATTGTGGGCCCCCGTTTATGAAGGACATCGGCCATGAAGAAACGTGTTGCCTTGGTGTTGGGTTCCGGCGGGGCCCGGGGCTACGCCCATATCGGGGTGATCGAGGAAATCGAACGGCGCGGCTACGACATCGCCTGTATCGCCGGTTGCTCCATGGGTGCCGTGGTGGGCGGGATCTACGCCGCCGGCAAACTGGACGAGTATCGAAACTGGATTGAAAGCCTCGACTACCTCGACGTGCTGCGCCTGGTGGACGTGAGTTTCCGCCTTGGGGCGATTCGTGGCGAAAAGGTCTTCGGGCAGATCCGCAAGATCGTCGGCGAGATCAATATCGAAGAGCTGCGCATCCCCTACACCGCCGTTGCCACCGACCTGACCAACCAACAGGAAATCTGGTTCCAGGAAGGCTGCCTGCACCAGGCCATGCGCGCCTCGGCAGCGATTCCCAGCCTGTTCACCCCGGTGATGCAAGGCAACCGCATGCTGGTGGACGGCGGCCTGCTCAACCCGCTGCCGATCGTGCCGGTGGTGTCGAGCCATTGTGACTTGATCATCGCGGTCAACCTCAACGCCACCAACCAGAAACACTACCAGTTGCCTGTGATCCAGCGCCCGCCGGCGTTCAAGAGCCGCTTCAACAGCCTGGCGAAATCACTGGGTTCGCACCTGCCGTTTCGCCGCAAGCAGGCCGAGCAGTTGATGAAACTTGAGCAGGAAGCCTTGCAGGCCCAGGCGGCCGAGATCAATCCGTGGCTGGAGTCGGCCGAACCCGAATCCCAGCAACCTGCCGCCGCACCGGAAAAGCCGGGGGCGCCAAAGTCGGCCACCGGTTCATTCATCATCGATAACGTCGGGCCGGCGTCATTGCTGGATCTGATCAACCAGAGTTTCGAGGTGATGCAGACTTCGCTGGCGCAATACAAGATCGCTGGCTACCCGCCGGATGTACTGATCAACGTGCCGAAGCGGGTGTGCCGGTTTTTCGAGTTCTACAAGGCGCCGGAGTTGATCGCACTTGGGCGGGAAATTGCCAGTGATACCCTGGATCGCTATGAGAGTGAGCAGCGCTGAGACAGCCGTGTCGCTAGAGCCGTGGTGAGCGGGCTTGCCCCGCGTTGGGCTGCGCAGCGGCCCCACTCGATGAGGAACGCGCAGTGTCAGGTACTCCTTTGGGCCTGGTTTTGGGGCTGCTACGCAGCCCAGCGCGGGGCAAGCCCGCTCACCACAGAATCCACATAACCCACAGAACCCACAGAACCACAGAACCACAGAACCCACAGAACCCACAGAACCACAGAACCACAGAACCACAGAACCACAGAACCACAGAGAGGCTGACAGATCGCCTCAGGCGCTCAACAACCGATACCCCACTCCCGCCTCGGTCACGATAAACCTCGGCTGGGTCGGATCATCCGCCAGCTTCTGGCGCAGATGCCCCACCACAATCCGCAGGTAGTGACTGTCGTCGGTGTGGGTCGGGCCCCAGATGTCCTTGAGCAGTTGCTGTTGGGTGATCACCCGTCCCGGATGCCGCGCCAGTTGTGCCAGCACCGCGTATTCCTTGCGGGTCAGTGCCACCTCGGCGCCGTCCAGCAGCACGCGGCGATAGGCCAGGTCCACCGTCAACGGGCCAAACTGCAACGCCGCTTCCTGGGTCTCGCCCACCGGCGCCTGGCGCAACAAGGCGCGCACGCGGGCCAGGAACTCCTGGATGCCGAAGGGCTTGGTGACATAATCATTGGCGCCACCGTCTAGGGCTTCGACCTTCTGTCCTTCGCTGGCCCGCACCGACAGCACCAGTACCGGCACCGTCGACCACTCACGAAACTCGCGCAACACCTGCTGGCCGTCCATGTCCGGCAGGCCCAGGTCGAGCACCAGCAAGTCGGGTTTGCTCAACGCAGCCTGGGCCAGGCCTTCGTTGCCGGTACCGGCCTCGATCACTTTGTAGCCCTGGGAGGCCAGGCTGATGCGCAGGAATTTGCGGATCTGCGGTTCGTCATCAATGACTAAAATCGTCGCGGTCTGGCTCATGGCGTCCAATCAACATCCGTAGAGAAAACAGGGTAGCTCACGCCTCGCCTTCCAGACCAGGCTGTGTCGGCAATGGCAGGAACAGCGTGATACAGGTACCGCGCCCCTCAATGCCATCGGCCACGCTGATATGCCCACCATGGGCGCCGACCATGCCCTGGCAGATCGCCAGGCCGAGGCCGGTTCCCTGCCCGCCTCGATCACCGCGTGCGGCGGTGTAGAACATGTCGAAGATCTTCGCCCGCTCATCCTCAGGAATACCGGGCCCCTCATCCGCCACGGCGAAAAACAATCGGTTATCCGAGACGCCGGCGCTCAGTTGCAATCGACCGTGGGGCGGTGAAAAGCGCGCGGCATTTTCCAGCACATTGACCAGTGCCTGTTCGATCAACGCAGCATGGACATAGAGCAACGGCAACTCCGCCGGCACATTGGTGCTCACCTGCAGAGGTGCCAACACCGCGCGCAAACGCCCGAGCGCACTGCCGACAATATCGCCGGGCGACACCCAGTCCCGCGCCAGCTTCAGCGCGCCATGGCCCAGTCGCGTCATGTCCAGCAGGTTCTGGATATAGCGGTCCAGGCGCTCGGCCTCATCGCGGGTGCCTTCGAGCAGCTCGCGACGATCCTCCAGGGGGATGGCTTCGCCGAGCGCCAGCAGGCTGTCGATACTGCCGCGCATGGAGGTCAACGGTGTGCGCAAATCGTGGGACACCGACGCCAGCAAGGCGCTGCGCAGTTGCTCGGTTTCGCCATGCAAACGGGCGGACTCCAGCTCCTGGGCCAACTGTGCCCGCGCCAGGGCCTGGGCCAGGGGCTGGCTCAAGGCGGTCAGCAAGCGACGGCGTTGGCCGCTCAATTCCAGGCCCGGCTTGGCACTGACGCCGAGCAACCCGAGCGGGCCTTCTTCGCCCGACAACGGCCACCACCACCAGCGCCCGAACGGCAAGGTGCCGGTGCCCATGCCTGCCGGCTGGTCATGCTGCCAGGCCCAATCGGCCGCAGCACGCTCGGCTTCGGTGAAGGTCAGCGGGCCGCCGGTCTCGACCTTCCAGCCACCCTGGCCGTCGCGATTGACCAGGCACAGATCCAGGTCGCTCCAACCTTCCAGATGGTGGGCGGCGGCACTGATCACCGCCTGGCGGTCGGTGGCGGCGGTGAGTTTGCGCGACAGGTCGAGCAGTTCGCCGGTTTCTTCCTGGGTGTCGCGCAATGCCTGCAACTGACGGCGCTGGCGTGCGGCAAGATTGCCGGTGAGCGCCGCCATCAGCAGGAAGAACAACAGCGTCAGCACGTCCTCCTCGCGCTGGATGGCGAAGGAGAAATTCGGCGGGATAAACAGGAAGTCATAGGTCAGGAACGACAACGCCGCACACACCAGGGACGGCCCCAGGCTGCTGCGCACCGCCACCAGCAACACGGCGGCAAGAAACACCAGCGAGATATTGGGCAACGGCAGCGCGCTTGCCACTGCCCAGGCCACAGCGGCGGCGACGATGGTCGCAACCACGGCCAAGGCGTAATCGAACCACACCAGGCCGCGCACATCCGGCAGGCGTGGGGCTGCGGGCACATCGTCACTGTCGAGGACGTTGATTTCCAAGCCCCGGGCATTACGCAACAGGCGCGCCGCCAAACCGCCACCGAACAGGCGACGCCGCCAACGCATTCGCGACTGCCCCACCAACAGCAGGCTGGCACGGCGTTCGGCGGCATGCTGGATCAAGGTCTTGGCCACCTCCCCCGCCCGCAGCAGCACCACTTCGCCGCCAAGGCGCTCGGCCAGTTGCTGGGCGTTTTGCAGGCGCAGGCGGGCCTGCTCATCCCGCGCACGGCCGTTGTCGATATGCACCAGGCTCCACGGCAAATGCCGACGCTGGGCGACGCGACTGGCATGGCGCACCAGGCGTTCGGCCTGCGCATCGCCATCCACGCCCACCAACAAACGCCCACGCACCGCCGGCGCCGCCTGGCCGAGCTGGCGATAACCCTGGGCCAAATCGTCGTCGACATGGGCGGCGGCGGTCTGCATCGCCAGCTCGCGCAGGGCCATCAGGTTGGTCTGGGTAAAGAACGCATCGATGGCGGCGCGGGCCTGCTCCGGCACATACACCTTGCCGTCGCGCAGACGCTCGAGCAGTTCGCGGGACGGCAGGTCGATCAACAGCAGTTCGTCGGCCTCCTGCAACACCCAATCCGGCAAGGTTTCGCGAACCTGCACACCGGTGATGCCGCGGACCTGGTCATTCAGGCTTTCCAGGTGCTGGACGTTGACCGTGGTAAACACGTCGATGCCGGCGGCGAGCAGTTCCTGAATGTCTTGCCAACGCTTTTCATGGCGGCTGCCGGGGGCGTTGCTGTGGGCCAGTTCGTCCACCAGCACCAGCTTGGGCTTGGCGGCGAGCAGGCCGTCGAGGTCCATTTCTTCGAGCATCACGCCACGGTATTCACTGCGCAACAGCGGTTGTTGCGGCAGGCCGCTGAGCAAGGCTTCGGTCTCGGCTCGGCCGTGGGTTTCAACCACGCCGGCGATCAGTTTGACGCCCTGGCGCAATTGGGTGTGGGCAGCCTGGAGCATGGCGTAGGTCTTGCCCACACCCGGCGCAGCGCCGAGGAAAACTTTGAGCCGGCCACGGCCGTCCCGGGGTAGATCGGCTAGCAGGGCATCGGCGCGGCCGGAGTCGCTCATGCGGGCAGTGTCCTTCAGATATTGATCGGGTTACAGCTTTTCCAACGCCATGTTCAGCGCCAGCACATTCACCACTGGCGGCCCCACCAGCGGGCTTTCGATATGTTCATCCATCAACCGTTGCAGGGTCGATACCGGCACATTTCGCGCGGCAGCCACCCGTGCGAGTTGATAGGCAATCGCCTGGGGTGGCAAGTGTGGATCAAGACCGCTGCCGGAGGTAGTCAGCGACACCAAAGGCACCGGGCCCTGGCCGGGCACCAACTGTTTGTTCGCGTCATCGAACACGCGGGTGGCCAAGGCCGGGTTGCTGGGGCCGAGGTTACTGGCGCTGCTGGAAACCGTCGCAAAGGCACCCGCCGAAGGGCGCGGATGGAACCAGCTGTCACCGGTAAAGTCCTGGGCGATCAGGCTGGAGCCACGCACTTTGCCGCCGGCATCGCGCACCAGGCTGCCGTTGGCCTGGTCCGGGAAGGCGACTTGGGCGACACCGGTCACCACCAGTGGGTAGGCCACGCCGGTGATCAGGGTCATGAGCACCAGCAGGCTCAGGGCCGGGCGGATTATGTTGGACATTTCAAATTCCTCAATTCGGTCTTTGCAACCTGTGGGCACCGGGGTGGCGCCCACAGGCATCGGGTCACACCAGGTGCAGCGCGGTCAGCAGCATGTCGATCGCCTTGATGCCCACGAACGGCACCAGCAACCCGCCCAGGCCATAGATCAGCAGGTTGCGCCGCAGCAACGCCGCCGCACTCGCGGCCTGCACACGCACACCGCGCAGCGCCAGGGGAATCAGCACCACGATGATCAGCGCGTTGAACACGATGGCCGAGAGAATCGCGCTCTGGGGGCTCTGTAAGTGCATCACGTTAAGCACGCCCAACTGCGGATAGATCGAGGCGAACAACGCCGGCAGGATCGCGAAGTACTTGGCCACGTCGTTGGCGATGGAAAAGGTGGTCAACGCACCACGGGTCACCAGCAACTCCTTGCCGATCTGCACCACGTCCAGCAGCTTGGTAGGGTCGCTGTCGAGGTCGACCATGTTGGCGGCCTCGCGGGCGGCCTGGGTGCCGTCGTTCATCGCCATGCCGACGTCCGCCTGGGCCAGTGCCGGGGCGTCGTTGGCACCGTCGCCGCACATCGCCACCAGGCGGCCGTCGTTTTGCTCGTGACGGATGCGCGCGAGTTTTTTCTCCGGGGTCGCTTCGGCCAGCACGTCATCCACACCGGCTTCGGCAGCAATCGCAGCGGCCGTCAGCGGGTTGTCACCGGTGACCATCACCGTGCGAATGCCCAGCTTGCGCAGCTCGGCGAAACGTTCGCGGATACCAGGCTTGACCACGTCCTTGAGGTGGATCGCACCGAGCAATTTGCCGTCGGCACACACCAGCAAGGGCGTGCCGCCGCTCTGGGCGATCTTGTCGATTTCCCGCGCCAATGCCGGTTGCAGGTCGCCGCGTGGCTGGCCGATAAACGCCAGCAACGAATCCACTGCGCCTTTGCGGAACACGCGGCCCTGGTAGTCGACACCGGACAAGCGGGTCTCGGCGCTGAACGGTACCGCGGTCAGTTCATCCAGGGATGGCTCGGCCTGCGGGTGCAGAGCCCGCAGGTATTCGACGATGGATTTGCCTTCTGCCGTGTCATCGGCCAAAGAAGCAAACAACGCACCTTCGGCCACTTCCTTGCCGCTGACGCCAGGCGCCGCAACCACCGCCGCGCACCGACGGTTACCGAAGGTGATGGTGCCGGTCTTGTCCAGCAGCAACACATGCACGTCACCGGCCGCCTCCACGGCACGACCGGACTTCGCGATCACATTAAGGCGCACCAGACGGTCCATACCGGCAATACCGATGGCCGACAACAAGCCACCGATGGTGGTAGGAATCAGCGTCACCAGCAGTGCGACCAAAAACACCAGCGGCAAGCTGCCGTTGGCGAAGTGGGCGAAGGGCTGCAAGGTCACGACCACCATCAGGAAGATCAGGGTCAGGCCGATCAGCAGGATATCCAGCGCGACTTCGTTGGGAGTTTTCTGACGCTTGGCGCCTTCGACCAGGGCGATCATGCGGTCCAGGGTGGACTCGCCGGGGTTGGCGGTGATGCGGATCAGCAGCCAGTCCGACACCAGCCGCGTGTTGCCGGTGACGGCCGAGCGATCGCCGCCGGACTCGCGGATCACCGGCGCGGACTCACCGGTGATCGCCGCTTCGTTGACCGCTGCGATGCCTTCGACGACCTCGCCGTCGCCGGGAATCATTTCCCCGGCGGCCACACGCACCACATCACCTTTACGCAGACTGGTGGCCGGCACGACCTTGAAGCTGCCATCGGCTTCCTTACGCCGCGCGCTCAGGCCTTCGCTGCCGGCCTTGAGGCTGTCGGCACGGGCCTTGCCGCGTCCTTCGGCCAAGGCTTCGGCGAAGTTGGCGAACAGCACGGTGAACCACAGCCACACGGCGATTTGCACGGCCACATACGTCGGTACGGCGGTGTCGGGCACAAAGCACAGCACGGTGGTGAGGATGGCGGTCAGCTCGACCACCAGCATCACCGGCGAGCGTTGCAGCTGGCGCGGGTCCAGCTTGACGAACGCCTGGACCAGCGCCGGGCGCCACAGGGCAGAGACGGCGGTTTTGGCGGGTTCCTGGGTTTTGACCGGGGCCGCGTTTTTTGCAGGCATATTCATGTTCATATCCCCTTTTTAGAAGCCCATGCTCAAGTGTTCAGCGATGGGCCCCAGCGCCAGCGTCGGCAGGAAAGTCAGGCCGCCCACCAGCAAAATAGTCACGGTCAACAGGGTCACGAACAGCGGACCATGGGTCGGGAAGCTGTTCTGGCCAATCGGTGCGGTCTTCTTCATCGCCAGGCTGCCGGCCAGGGCCAGTACCGGGAGGATGTAGCCGAAGCGGCCGATCAACATGCCCAGGCCCAGCATCAGGTTGTGGAACGGCGTGTTGGCACTGAAACCGCCGAACGCCGAGCCGTTGTTGGCGCTGGCCGAGGTGTAGGCGTACAGCAACTGGCTGAAACCATGAGGGCCAGGGTTACTGATCGCGCCGGCTGGGCCGGGCAGGCTCGCGGCGATGGCACCCAGTACCAGCACGCCCACCGGCATCACCAACAGGGTCACGACCAGCAGCTGCACTTCCTTGGCCTGGAGTTTCTTGCCCAGGTATTCCGGGGTGCGCCCGATCATCAGGCCGGCCAGGAACACCGCGATCAACACGTTGAGCAACATGCCGTACATACCGGCGCCGACGCCGCCGAAGATCACTTCGCCGACCATCATGTTGACCAGCGCCACCATCCCACTGAGGGGGTTGAGGCTGTCTTGCATGCCGTTGACCGAACCGTTGGACGCCGCCGTGGTGGTCACCGACCACAACACCGTGCCGGTGGTGCCGAAGCGCGCTTCCTTGCCTTCCAGCGGTGCGGTCTGCTCGACGGCCGGGTTGTTCAAGGTCGGGTTGGGCTGGTATTCGGACCACAGGGAAGTGGCGCCGCCGATCAGGAACAGCGCCAGCATGCAGCCAAGGATCGCGCGGCTCTGGCGCAGGTCTTTCACGTAGTGGCCGAAGGTGAATACCAACGCCACCGGGATCAGGATGATCGAAGCCACTTCGAACAGGTTGGCCCAGGCGGTCGGGTCTTCAAACGGGTGCGCCGAATTGACGCCGAAGAAGCCGCCGCCGTTGGTGCCCAGTTGTTTGATCGCAATCTGGCTGGCTGCCGGGCCCAAGGGGATCACTTGATCCACGCCTTGCAGGGTCACGGCATCCACATAGTGCGCGAAGGTTTGCGGTACGCCCTGCCACACCAGGAACAGCGCCAGCACCAGGCACAACGGCAGCAGGCCGTAGAGCGTGGCGCGGGTCATGTCGACCCAGAAGTTACCCAGGGTCCTGGCGGATTTGCGCCCGATCCCACGGCACAGCGCGACCAGGACGGCCAGGCCGGTGGCCGCACTGACGAAGTTCTGCACGGTCAGGCCAGCCATCTGGCTGAGGTAGCTCAGGGACGCCTCACCGCTGTAGGACTGCCAGTTGGTGTTGGTCATGAAACTGACCGCGGTATTGAAGGCCAGGGTCCATTCCTGGCCCGGCAATTTCTGCGGGTTCAGTGGGAGATAGTCCTGGAACAGCAGGATCGCGAACAACAGCAAAAAGCCCGCGAGGTTGAACGCGAGCAAGGCCAGCATGTATTTCTGCCAGCTTTGTTCCTGATGTTCATCCACCCCCGACAGGCGATAACAGGCTTTTTCGACAGGCCCCAGCACCGGGCTCAGCCACGTGCGCTGGCCTTCCATCACCTTGTAGTAGAACCGCCCCAGGAACGGCGCCGGCACCAGTACCACGGCAAAGAAGGCAATGATCAGCCAATAGTCATAACTGTGCATGGCCAGCTCCTAGTTCCGATCCGCGCGTAACAGCGCAACCAGCAGATAAATGAACAGCGCCACGGCCAATAGCAGTGACACCCCGTCCAGAACGCTCATGGAAGTCTCTCCGTTTAGCGGCGAGTGCCGCGTGTGGGGCAATTGTCCGCAGGAGTGGCGTAAAGGAACGAGAGCGAGGGGGTGGACGGGGCGTAAAGATGGCGTAAAGAGTGGGTTTATGCGGGGTTTACACTGGGGGTTCCAGCGTCTGGGCGGGCGCTATCGGGGCATGGGTATCTACACAACTTCCAGTGAATACGGAATCTATGGCAATTAGGCTTCTGTGGGAGGGGGCTTGCTCCCGATAGCGCCGGCACCGTCACCGCCGCACCTATCTGGTGCGACGCCGGCAAATTTCAAACGCCAAACCATCCCCCACACGACAGTTGCGCCGCTTTACGACAATGATTCTCAGGCTGGCATGGCCGCTGCAACACCTTGAATCATTCCAAACCGTTCAGGGAGCGCAGCACGATGAACACACAACTCAAACCCACCTTGGGCACCCTGCATTTATGGGGCATTGCCGTCGGGCTGGTGATTTCCGGGGAATACTTCGGCTGGAGCTACGGCTGGGGCGTGGCCGGGACCTTGGGCTTCCTGGTGACCTCGCTGATGGTCGCCGCGATGTACACCTGCTTTATCTTCAGTTTCACCGAGCTGACTACCGCCATTCCTCACGCAGGCGGGCCGTTTGCCTACAGTCGTCGCGCCTTTGGGGAGAAAGGCGGCTTGATCGCAGGCCTCGCCACCCTGATCGAATTTGTCTTCGCCCCGCCTGCCATCGCCCTGGCGATCGGCGCGTATCTGAATGTGCAGTTCCCGGCCCTGGACCCCAAGCATGCGGCCGTCGGTGCCTACATCGTATTCATGGGGCTGAATATTCTCGGCGTGAAACTGGCCGCGACCTTCGAGCTGGTGGTGTGCGTGCTCGCCGTCGCCGAGCTGCTGGTGTTCATGGGCGTGGTCGCGCCCGCGTTCAGCTTCAGCAAGTTTGCCCTGAACGGTTGGGCCGGTTCCGATACCTTCGGCGCCCCGGCGGTTGCCGGGATGTTTGCGGCGATTCCGTTTGCCATCTGGTTTTTCCTGGCCATCGAAGGCGCGGCCATGGCGGCCGAGGAAGCGAAAGATCCTAAGCGCACCATTCCAAAGGCCTACATCAGCGGCATCCTGACCCTGGTGATCCTGGCCATGGGCGTGATGTTCTTCGCCGGCGGCGTGGGCGACTGGCGCACCCTGTCGAACATCAACGATCCACTGCCGCAGGCGATGAAAACCGTGGTGGGCGACAACTCCGGCTGGCTGCACATGCTGGTCTGGATCGGCCTGTTCGGCCTGGTGGCGAGCTTCCACGGCATTATCCTGGGCTACTCGCGCCAGTTCTTTGCCCTGGCCCGCGCCGGTTACCTGCCCTCCTTCCTCGCCAAATTATCGCGCTTTCAGACACCACACCGGGCAATCATCGCCGGTGGCGTGGTCGGCATCGCCGCCATCTACAGCGATGGCCTGATCAACCTGGGTGGCATGACATTGACCGCGGCGATGATCACCATGGCGGTGTTCGGTGCCATCGTGATGTACATCATGAGCATGCTCAGCCTGTTCAAACTGCGTAAGACCGAGCCGCTGCTGGAACGTACCTTCCGCGCGCCGGGTTATCCGATCGTGCCCGGCATTGCGCTGGCGCTGGCCGTGGTGTGCCTGGTGGCCATGGCGTGGTTCAACACGCTGATCGGGCTGATCTTCCTCGGCTTTATGGCCGTGGGTTTCATCTACTTCCAGATGACCGCACAGGATCGTGCCGATGCACCGGCAGACGCAATGTTGACCGGGCTCTAAGGTTTCGAGGCAGAACGGGCCTACACTGAACTACTCAGAAAGCCCGTCACTCAAAGTAGTTATTGCCGTGGGAAAATTCTCCGACGGTAATCTGCCTCAAGGAGAGCCTTATGCCGTGGTATGCGTGGTTGATTATGGTGGTTGCGATCGGGTCGATCGTCGGAGGGCTGATGATGCTGCGTGACAGCGCCAACAAGGTGGAACTCACCGACGAACAACGCAAACGCGTGGCCGAACGCAACGCCCAGGCGGACGCCAAGGACGCGCAGGACCGCTAGGACCGCTTACTCCCAATCCGCTTTGGCAATTTGCAACCCGTGCTGCCCTTTATAGGCAGCACGCTCCGGCTGGCTCCAGCCGTCCAGCAACTCGTCCTCCAGCCGATAGATCTCAACCCCCAACGGACGGCACACCGTCAGCGGATCCTGCGCATCCGGCCCCCACATCGGCAGCGACAAATCCCCGCCCGGGCACGTCGACAGCGCGCAGAGCAAATCAATCTCGGCAAAGAACTCCAGGTAATCGCCCTTCTGCGCCGGGCAGGCTTTCATGAAATACATGTCGTCGTGATTGAGGCCCGTACACTGGAAAATATTCAGCACGTCATGCACGTCGAATTCCGTCAGACCGTGGGGTAATACCGCGCGGGTCAGGTTGGAGTGGCAATGGTGATGGAAGTCCTCGCCGGTGAGCATGCGGTTCACATAGGGATCGCACCGTGTCCCCAGCAAGTCATGCAGACGCCCGCCGTGCTCATCGATGCCGTAACTGGCCAGGCTGTCATCGGTGATGGTCACCAGTGGCCTTAGAAATGGCAGATTCGACCATAGCCGGTCATGAGTGCTCACATGCGCCCCCTGCAACTGACGGGTACGTGCTGCCCAAAGACGTTCGCGGGGGTCATTGGCGTTCCACACATTGAAGTCCCCCACCTGCGGGCCCACGGGCGTGGTAACACGAAACACATGCCCGGCGGGCACCTTCCACGCCCTGCCCGTGCGAATCGGTACCTCGAACTGCTCGATCAAGCTGCGCTGATCTTTTCGGTCACGAATGCGCTCGTAAAATGCCGCGTCGACCTGCAACGCCGAACCCTTGCTGACCTGATAAGCGGCCGGATAGTCTTTGTACATGATGCAGATCCTCGATCAGGGGTGGGTAAACAGGGCCAAGGACAGGCGTTCCGAATCATCCAGGTACAGGTTCATCGCCTCCCCTGCCGCCGGTTTGTCCTGCTCGACCAGCCATTGATAAATCTCACGGTCACGCTCCAGCCAGGGCGACTGGAAACGTTGCTCATCAGGCGCGGCGCAAAACACCAGGCGCAACTGGGCGATGACCTGGGCAAAAAACTCATCGAACAACGGGCTGCCCATCAACCCGACGATGTGCTGATGGAACAGCAAACTGTGGGTGGCCACCGCACGCCAATCCTCGCGCTCACGGGCCAGGGTGGTGGCGTCAATGGCGTTTTGCAGGCGTTCGGATTGCTCGTGCGTCAAGGCATCGCTTCCGGCGATGGCCTGCAACTCCAGGGTACGGCGGACGACAAACAGATCGCGGACTTCCTCCCGCTCCAACCGCCGCACCATAACGCCCTTGTTACGCACATAACGGGTCAACCCCTCCTGCCCCAAACGGTGCAAGGCTTCGCGAATCGTATTGCGCGACGCACTGTAGGCCTTGACCAGATCCACCTCGACCAAAGCCATGCCTGGCAATAACCGCCCCGCAATGATGTCGGCACGCAGCTCCAGGGCAATCTGGTCGGCTAAAGACAAACTGAGCGTCATGACCACCTCACGATTGTTGAACAATCCTCCGTCTAGATGTAATCACATTTCATGCCAACGCCTTGCATGCCGACGAGTGTGTAAAAAAGGTCAAGTTGGTTAAAATGCCCGCCTGTAACCGAGGCATGCCCCATGCGTTATTCACAAAACCACAAAGCCCAGACCCACCAACGCATCATCACGGAAGCCTCTGCGCGCTTTCGCCGCGATGGCATCGACGCCACCGGCCTACAGCCACTGATGAAAGCGTTGAACCTGACCCATGGCGGCTTTTACGCGCATTTCAAATCCAAGGACGAACTGGTGGAGACAGCCCTGCAGGCGGCCGCCGCAGACCTGGACGCCCATTGCGACATGCTGTTCAGCCAGGAGCAGCCGCTGGGCGCGTTTATCGACAGTTACCTGTCGGAATGGCACCTGGCCTCCCCGGACCAAGGCTGCCCGCTGCCAACGATGTGTTCAGAACTGGGGCTCCGAGGCCAGCCCAGTGCGACTACAGACCAGGTACTCAACGCAAGGCTCAAGCAAATAGAAACGGCATTGGGAGATGAGCGTTGCGATGCAAAGAGCCTGGTGATGATGTCGACACTGGTGGGCGCATTGGTACTGGCCAGGAGTGCTGAAGCCCCTCAATTGGCAAGACAGATCATGGCCGTGGTGCGCGAACGCCTGAAAACGCAGAACCCGGAGGGCAAAAAGGCCGATCAATGACCGGCCTCCTGGATGAATCAGTTGATGGCCAGCCTATCGCGATTCTTCTCCAGCAGCGCCTTGCCAATCCCCTTCACTTCCAACAACTCATCCACCGCCGTGAACGGACCATTGCTTTCGCGATAGGCGATGATCGCCTGGGCTTTAGCGGCACCGATACCGAAGAGGTCACGACGCAGGGTTTCGGCGTCGGCGGTGTTCAGGTTGACCTTGGTGGACTGCTCGACCTTGGTCATCTGGGCGGTGATAGGGGTTGGAGCTTCGGGTTTGATGGACGGGGCTGCGGTGGTGGTGACTGAGAGGGTCGTGAGGAAGGCGAAGATTAGGGAGGTGAGGTAGGTGTTTTGCATTGGTGACGCTCCATGACAGTGTGAGAGAAAAGCAGCTTTCCGAGGCTGCTTTTCTAACTTAGGTGATGTTGGAGATTCGTCAAAAATGCTTGAGTAACAGAGTGTTAAATCAAGGCTCGAGCCGGCGCTGCTGATAGATCCAATCGACGATTTCGCCATCGGGGGAGTAGCCGCTGACGGTGTCGCGCAGGAGTTGGCGGACGCGGGTGTAGTCGTCCTGATCCACAGCAGTCAACAACTCTGTCAACTTGCCTTTGAGCACATCCCAAGACAGGTAGTCTTCGTTGGCGCTCATGATCATCGGGTGCTGAGTAGCGACAACGTGATCGCCAATCAGTAGCTCTTCGTAAAGCTTTTCACCAGGGCGTAAGCCGGTGAACTCGATGGCAATATCGCCCTGGGGATTTCTATCAGAGCGCACGCTTAAACCGGAGAGGTGGATCAGCCTCTCGGCGAGTTCGACGATTTTTACTGGTTCACCCATGTCCAACACGAAAACATCCCCCCCCTGGCCCATGGAACCGGCCTGAATCACCAACTGTGCGGCTTCGGGGATCGTCATGAAGTAGCGGGTGATTTTCGGATGAGTAACCGTGATAGGCCCTCCCGACTTGATCTGTTTGTGAAAAAGTGGGATTACGGAACCGGAAGAACCCAGCACATTACCGAAGCGAACCATAGTGAAACGGGTTTTGTTGACGTGAGAAATATTGGTTTTTTCGCCGAACAACACAGGCGCCAGTTCTCGGCTGAGGGCTTGAAGAGTCAATTCTGCAAGACGCTTGGTGCTACCCATGACGTTCGTGGGGCGTACGGCCTTGTCGGTTGAAATAAGTACGAAGTTAGAAACACCGGATTGTAGAGCAGCTTGAGCAGTGTTCAACGTACCGATCACATTGTTCAATACACCCTCTGCGATGTTGTGCTCGACCATGGGCACATGTTTATACGCCGCTGCGTGATAGACAGTATCGACGTGCCAAGTTTTCATTACATCCAGTAACTTTTTCTGGTTACGTACCGAGCCTAGGATCGGTAACAGTCGAACGGAGAGCGACTCGCGAGCGATACGCTGCTCAAGCTCAGACATAATGCTGTAGAGATTGAATTCGCTATGTTCCAGTAATAACAATGTCGTCGGATTCAATGTCAGAATCTGACGACATAACTCAGAGCCTATAGAGCCGCCGGCCCCCGTCACGAGGACGCTCTGCCGCATAATGCAACGTTCCAGGAGCTGTGCTTGCGCCGGAACCGCATCCCGCCCCAGCAAGTCAGCGATATCGACCTCCTGAATGTCATCTACCTTTACCCGCCCGCTGGCAAGGTCCATGAAGCCGGGCACACTACGTACATGCAACGGAAAACCTTCAAGGAACCCTAAAATTTCCCGACGCCGACCTCTGTTGGACGAGGGAATGGCCAACAGGATTTCCTGGGCTCCTGTCGCACCGATCATCCGCTGAATATGTTTAGGTTTGTAAACTTGCAGACCTGAAATGACGCGATCAGATATACCATCGTCATCGTCGATGAAGGCCACTGGCCTCATGAGACGCCCCATGCGCAAAGCCGCTACCAACTGATTTCCTGCAGCCCCCGCGCCATAAATGGCAACGCGCGGCAGACCGTCTTCTCTACTGGTAAAAGGCACATGCTGCGCCGCCGTGAACCAATCGCCCAAAAAATACTGCCGCATAGCCAGCCGCAATCCGCCGACCATTACCAGGCTGAGCCACCAATAGTTGAAAATGATGGAGCGAGGTACCACGGCCTGATGATTGCTGTATAAATAAACCACCACACCGAGTATCAGCGCTGAAAGGCTGACCGCTTTGATAATCACGATCAAGGCGTCGTTACCGAAGTAACGCATAACAGCGCGATACATTCCAAAACGAACGAAGAGTGGGATAGCCACTACTGGTGCGCTCAGAAACAGCCAAAAATGTTGCGCTACAGGGTTGATCAAATCGTCCAAGCCCAAACGAACGACAAACGCCAGCCACAAGGCTAACCAGACGAGAAAAACGTCTGTAATCACTTGCAGGAAACGCTTCCTTCGCCGAGGAAGGCCTACCAGATACGACCGAATGCTACCCACAAACCCTTCAGACACCTCTGCCGCTCCTATACCTGTCCCAACTCTGCAATACGTAACTTAAATAACTTGCACGGCTTACTGCTTCTATAGCTCACTCACTGGAAAAATAACATCGCGTTTTTCTAGTTCGCCGGCTTTGTACTTGATGGCTAGAGCGATCAACGGCGTATACGCTATGACCAATGCCAGCAGTCCATTTAGACCTAATACACCTACGCCGATTGCGATGGGTGTCAACCACAATAGGTTGATCGCCAGGATCGAAAGCGTCACTGGCAGATGCCCCCCTACTTTACGGGATGCAAACTGATAGGCATGACTGCGATGCGCCTCATATATCTTGTCACCTCGCACCAGTCGACGGACTAACGTGAAGGTTGCATCGACAATAAAAACGCCTAGAAGAATCAACCATACCCACAGCAGATCTGAGTTTTTCCATGCCGCCACCAAGGACAGCACACCAAGGATGAACCCAAGGAAACCACTACCGGCATCGCCCATGAATATCCTCGCGGGCGGAAAATTCCAGTAGAGAAATCCAAGCACTGCCATGCTTAACAATAGCGGTAACCAAATTAGCATTGAATAACCACCCAATAGATAGACTAGACAGGCTCCCAGACATACACACATCGCCTCAACACTGGCCAAACCGTCAATTCCGTCCATGAAATTGTAAAGATTGAGTAGCCATACCAGATAAAAAACAGCAGCGACATGACCAAACCAACTGAGATTGATCATTCCCCCCGGAAAAGTGATAGCGGGCAGGCCGTCGATCCAGAAAAGTGCCCACAACGCGGCACTGAAATGCCCCAATAAGCGCCAACGAGCTGCAATGTGGCCATGATCGTCTAGAAACCCGAGGACCGCGACCGCGACGCCTCCACCCAGAAGCGCCCAGATGACCGATGGGGCGGCCGTACCGTTTGTAAACAAAACCGGCAGCGCTACTAGAAAGCTCACAACAATAGCAACACCACCTCCCCTGGGAGTTGGAATCGAGTGAGAGCTGCGCATGTTAGGTATATCGATCAAACTTCGGGATAGCGCATAGCGCCGCAAAAACCAAGTCAATACAAGTGCAAGGGCTGCGACGATAGGCGCAAGCCAAAGTAAGTGGTTCATCAACGGCTCCAATTCAGGCTCATATTCAAACGAACCAACTACTTCAAATTCCCCTTAAAACGTTCAACGGTCTTGCGTAAAGCAACAGCCACCGTGGAAGGCGGCGTCCACCCAAGAAGATCACGGGTTTTCTTGATATCAACCTGTAAAGACCCACACAAACGCTGACCAGCCCCCCTGCGCCCAATCAGTATCATGCACCATTGCAGCAAGGCGGTGGGGACAGGGATAAGTCGAGCCGGCTTGGCTAATACCTCCCCGATACGAGTCAATAGTTCCGACGTAGACATATCATCATCATCGCTGACCAGGAACGTCTGATTGGCTGCAGCGGGATGGTGTATGCACGTAACAATCAGATCAACCAGATTATCCAGCGCTACCAGACTACGTCGGTTGTGAATTGCCCCCAATGGCAGGGCAACCCCTTTGTTCAGCCACGCCATCATTCTGCGAAAGTTCGCCTTGACGCCTGGCCCATAAACCAGAACAGGACGAATAATAACGACCTCCATACCGGTTTCCTGTGAAAGTAGCCGAAGCTGCTGCTCGGCCTCCATCTTGGAAATCCCGTAGGGATCACAAGGAGCAGGAAGATCGTCCGCCGTGTAAGGCTGGCCCAATTGAGTGGCTTCTCCGTTGACTTTGATTGAACTGATAAAAATAAAGCGTTTGACACCCGCGTGCGCGGCTTGCGCAGCCAGCCTCAGAGTCCCGCGTACGTTGACTTTGCGATACTCCGCCAGCGGATCACTCGCGGTATCAGACATGACGTGAACGCGCGCGCCGCAATGAACAAGTGTGTCCACCCCAGCAAGAGGAAGGGCCTCTCCGGCGAGATAGTCTTCACTTACTCGTACCGGAATGGCGGTTGCAGGCAGAACCATACCGTCGCGACGGACAAGCGCCAGTACCTGACAACTACCAGTTGACACCAGATGCTCTATCACAGCAGCGCCCACGAAGCCGCTTGCACCGGTCACGAGGACTGTTTTCTTATCACTCAATCCACACTCTCCAACCGCATAAAAACATCCAAATATCTCGACATCATCGTTGTGTTTGTGATATATGAAACGCCCGCGACCCGGTCGCACCCGTCGCACCCTGAGAAATGCAATAGCGGGTCATCGCTGGGCAATGCAAACGGGTCGTGCAATTGCCGTCATTTTGGCAGCCTCGTTCTGAATGTTACAGCACCGTTTTAGACTCCCCCTCCTGAATCATACAGCCGAACTGCGATTAGGGCTGCATAACCACAATCAACACAGGTGTGCAAGCTCACTAAACCAGCTCAACTTTTTACGTGTAAATTCAAGAGCCTGCACATGTCAAGGACTATTTAATGACTCAAGGCCATGCTAAAATCCGTCAGTCTGCCAATCCATCTATAGCGCTCGTGTATTATGGGTCACAACCGTGACCATCAGATTGATTGAGCGGTTTTCATAGGCGTTAACAGGTAAGGTTTCCCATGAAGGCGGTAATTTTGGCGGGCGGGCTGGGCACGCGTATTTCTGAAGAATCTCATTTACGTCCCAAACCGATGATCGAGATAGGCGGTAAGCCCATTCTCTGGCATATCATGAAAATCTACTCTTATTACGGAATCAACGATTTCGTCATTTGCTGTGGCTATAAGGGGTATGTCATCAAGGAATACTTCGCCAACTACTTCCTGCACATGTCAGATGTCACCTTCGACATGTCCAACAACACCATGGAAGTTCACCAACGCTATGTAGAGCCTTGGCGGGTCACTCTGGTCAATACCGGTGAAGAAACCATGACCGGTGGACGCCTCAAGCGTGTACGAGAGCACTTGGGTGACGAACCGTTTTGCTTTACCTATGGCGATGGTGTTGCGGACCTGAATATCCGCCAGCTGATCGATTTCCATAAGACACACGGCAAACTCGCAACGGTGACGGCAATCCAGCCCCCTGGTCGCTATGGTGCCTTGAACATACAGGGCAACCAGGTTGGCAGTTTTCAAGAAAAGCCAGCCGGTGACGGCGCATGGATCAACGGTGGATATTTTGTACTCGATCCCAAAGTGATTGACTACATTGATGGAGACCAGTCCATCTGGGAGGCAGAACCATTGATGCGCCTTGCGCGTGAGGGGGACCTCATGTCCTACGAGCATCGTGGTTTCTGGCAGGCGATGGATACGCTGCGCGATAAAAATCATCTCGAAGATCTTTGGGCCAAGGGCAATCCGCCCTGGAAGCACTGGGCATGAAACAGTTTGGTGATGTATACAGAGGTCGCAGGATCCTGCTCACCGGACACACGGGATTCAAAGGCAGCTGGATGGCTGCATGGCTTGCAGAACTCGGCGCAGAAGTTACCGGCCTGGGCCTGAACCCCGAGAGTTCACCAGACCACTGGAGCCTGTTAAATACCCCCGCCCTTGACCTGCGCGGCGATATTCGCGATGCCGCGTGCGTGCGGGCAGCCTTTGATCAGTCGCAGCCTGAGATCGTTTTCCACCTAGCCGCCCAAGCCCTTGTCCGCCGCTCCTATCGCTCCCCCCTTGAAAGCTGGTCCACCAATGTGATGGGCACTGCCAACGTACTTGAGGCTTGTCGCCTGACACCCAGCGTGCAAGCAGTTGTCGTCATTACCACGGACAAGGTCTACGCCAACAAAGAGTGGCCTTGGGGCTATCGTGAAAATGACCCCCTCGGTGGTCATGACCCCTATAGCGCCTCAAAAGCAGCCAGTGAGCTGGTCGTCGAAAGCTATCGAAAATCTTTCTGCAGTGGCACAAATGGACCTTTGATCGCTTCAGCACGTGCAGGAAACGTAATTGGCGGCGGCGACTGGTCCGAGGATCGTCTGGTGCCGGATCTGGTGAGGTCGATAACGGCAAGCAGCCCGCTGGAGATCCGCTCTCCCGAGTCCACTCGCCCTTGGCAACACGTACTCGAATGCTTGTCTGGATACCTGTTACTGGGCCAGCACCTTCTGCAAGCCGATAAAGCCGTGGCAACTGCCTGGAATTTTGGCCCGGCGGCACAAGATAATCGCACCGTTGCTCAGGTGTTATGCGGCTTGCAGACGTACTGGCCTGAGCTGGCCTGGCACACTACCGCCACGGCCCAACCCCATGAAGCCAACCTGCTCTATCTCGATTGCGCCCAAGCGAGAAGCCGATTGAATTGGCAGCCGGTATGGAGCCTGGAAGAAGGCCTGAAGATGACGGCTGATTGGTATCGCCATCAAGCCTCCACTGGACAGGCCATCACACTTGAGCAATTGACCCGATACATCGATGCCGCGTCCCGTGCAGGCTGTGTCTGGATTCAAGAATGAATATCAGAAATACGCCCATCGTCGGCGCTGTAGTGGTAGAAACGCAACCTTTTCAGGATCATCGTGGGGCATTCAGTCGACTATTCTGCGAGAGAAGCCTTTCGGACATTATTGGCGAGCAACGAATCGTACAGATCAATCACTCCCGCACAACCACCCTCGGCGCCGTCCGCGGGCTGCATTTCCAGTATGCCCCGCACGCGGAAATGAAGCTTGTGCGCTGCCTCACAGGTCGAGTATGGGACGTAGTCGTTGATTTGCGCGCGCACTCCAAGACGTTTCTGCAGTGGCACGCGGAAGAACTGAGCCCGGAAACCGGCCGCATGCTGGTTATTCCTCAAGGCTGCGCCCATGGTTTTCAGGTATTGGAAGCCGAGAGTGAGCTACTTTACCTCCATACCGCCTTTTACGAACCCGGCGCGGAGGGCGCAGTGCGTTACGATGACCCCCGAATTGGGATTACCTGGCCACTTCCCGTTATCGATCTTTCAGAGCGCGACAAGAATCACGCTTTGCTTTCCAACGAATTCGCCGGACTTCATGTATGAACTGTCGCCACTGCTGCAAGCCACTGCAACACACATTTCTTGACCTCGGGTTTGCCCCTCCTTCCAACTCATATCTGAACGAGTCAGATCTGAGCGCGCCGGAAGTCTATTTTCCGCTCAAGTTGAAAGTGTGTGACCACTGCTGGCTTGTGCAGACCGAAGACTACGCTCAGGCAGACCTTTTTTTCTCCAAGGACTATGCCTATTTCTCGTCGACTTCAACGAGCTGGCTGGAACACGCAGCGGCTTATTCGAAGGACATGATCACGCGTCTCGCGCTGGGAAGTAACAGCTTTGTTATTGAGGTTGCCTCGAATGACGGCTACTTGCTGAAGAACTTTGTGGCGGCCAACATCCCTTGTTTGGGGATCGAACCCACTGCGAGTACCGCGGCGGCAGCGGAGAAGCTAGGCATCCCGGTAGTAGGAGAGTTCTTTGGTGAGACGCTGGGGCGCCGATTGACCGAAGAGGGGCGGCAAGCCGACCTCATTGCCGGCAACAATGTCTTCGCCCATGTTCCGGATATCAATGATTTCACCCTGGGCCTTAAGGCAGCATTGAAACCCGGCGGCACTATTACGCTCGAGTTCCCGCATCTCAAGCAACTGATTGAACACATACAGTTCGATACTGTTTATCACGAGCACTTTTCCTACCTCTCCCTCTATACGGTAAAAGGGGTCTTCGCCGCAGCCGGCCTACGGATCTGCGATGTAGAGGAACTGCCGACACATGGTGGCAGCCTGAGGATCTTCGGTTGCCATATGGACGACCGTCGTGAAGACAGTGCGAATGTCGAACGCGTATTAGCGGACGAACTGCGATTCGGCCTGCAGGATCTTGATGTGTATCGTGGCTTTCAGCAGCGAGCCGATGAAGTCAAGAATGGCTTGGTCAGCTTCCTGATAGAACAGAAGCGCGCAGGCAAGCAGGTTGTTGCATATGGCGCTGCTGCCAAGGGCAACACTCTATTGAATTATGCGGGCATCAAGCCCGACCTGTTGAGTTATGTCTGTGATGCGGCACCATCGAAACAAGGCAAATACCTGCCTGGTAGCCATATCCCTATTTTCTCACCACAAAAGCTAGCGCAAACCCAGCCGGATACTGTGCTCATCCTGCCGTGGAATATCGCAAAAGAAGTACTGGAACAAAATCGCGCGCTTCAGGAAAGCGGAACGACTTTTGTTGTGGCCATCCCCCAAATACGGAGCTTATCTTGAAGGTTCTCGTAACCGGTGCCAGCGGATTTATCGGCCGCCACGTTGTAGCTCGTTTGCTGGAGCGAGGCCATAGCGTGACGGCAGTCGCTCGCAATGCCGCGCGGGCCGAGCCCCTGAACTGGCCGGACACGGTGCGCTTTGTGGCCTGCGATATTCACAACCCGCTTCTTGATGTAACTGTGTTTGGTGAAATTGATGCAGTCATTCACTTAGCATGGCCGGGCCTGCCGAACTACAAAGCGCTCTACCATTTCGAGCAAACACTCCCCGCGGATTATGGATTCCTGAAAGCGCTTGTGGCCGCAGGTTATAAGCACCTTCTGATCACCGGCACGTGTTTCGAGTACGGCATGCAGTCGGGAAGCCTAGAGGAAGCGACGGTGACCTCCCCCAACAACGCATACGCCTTAGCCAAGGACACCCTGCGCCGCAACCTGCAGTCGTTAATGGCCGAATCGCCGTTTACCTTGCAATGGGCCCGACTGTTTTATACCTACGGTGAAGGGCAGAATCCGGGAAGCCTTCTAGCGCTCCTCGACCGTGCGTTGTTGGCGGGTGATGCAGAGTTCCCCATGTCACAGGGCGAGCAGTTGAGAGATTATTTACCTGTAGAGGCCGTGGCTGAACGCCTTGTCGCCTTGATTGAGAACCCACAATGCCAAGGCGTCTTCAATATTTGCAGCGGCAATCCCATCTCCGTGAGGCGCCTGGTTGAAGAGCACGCACTAAAAAGAGGTGGTGCGATCAAATTGAAGCTTGGCCACCACCCCTACTCTCCACTCGAACCCCTAGCCTTTTGGGGTTCGCCGAAAAAACTCGACCAGGCACTAGGACTTCATGCCGGTGGTGAAACTGACCATGAACCTCGTTAACTTTAGTCGCAGCGAATTAATTGACTATACAACCGCGCAGTTGAGTGCTTTTTTCCCCGACGGAAAAAGCGCACCTATAAAACACACGATTGAACAACACATTGACGAGGCCTTGAGCCGCTTAATGGTGTGTGTGAACGCGGTTAAAACTTGGGAAAAGAATAGCTTCAACTATTTGCACTCATCTCAATACTGTACGTATCTTTATTTTTTAGCTAACACCATCTGGCGTAATACTCAAGAAACCGATACTGCCACAAAATTATTTCTGTTGAATAAAATGCTGAATGGCATCGATATGTTCTATGAGATAAAAATGCCGGATATTTTTTTCATCGGGCACTCCACCGGCATCGTTTTGGCGAAAGCCGATTACGGCAACTACTTCGTCATTTACCAGAACTCAACCGTTGGAAAAAATCACGGCATCGCACCTAGCCTTGGCGAAGGTGTGATCATGTATCCTAACTCGGCAATCATAGGCAGGAGCATTGTCGGTGATTATTCAATAATAGCTCAGGGGGTGAGTGTCGTAAACAATGACACTCCAGGAAAATGCATGGCATTCAATGGCCGCGACGGGGCGATCACTCATAAACAGCTGACGCGGAATATAATCGAAGATTTTTTTAGATTTTAGTAATTTTTCAAATGCATCACGCTTTCCTGGCGAGTGCATTGAGGGTTGAAGCGCATGAGTGGTTTGCTTAAAAACATCTCAGCCAATTTTGTTGGACAAGGCTGGATCGCCTTGATGGGAGTTTGCTTTGTCCCACTATATCTTAAATTCATCGGCATCGAAGGATATGGATTAGTTGGTTTTTTCGTAATTCTCTCCTCAGCAATGGCGATGTTTGACGGTGGCTTTGGCGCAGTAGCAACCAGAGAAGCATCAATATATGAGAGTTCCTCGAAGGAGGAAAAGCCAAATATAATTATCCTATTAAAAAGCATTGAATGGCTCTTCTGGGGCGTCGCAATAACGGTCGGTGTAGCCGTAATATTTTTAGCGCCCTTAATATCAAATTATTGGCTCACGGTTCAACCAGAAAAAATCGAATCAGCCACTCGATCAATTAGAATCATGGGCATCGCATTGCTCATGCAGTTCCCTATCGCGTTCTATTACGGCGGCTTGATTGGACTTCAACGACAAGTCACCCTCAATATTGTGAGTTCAGCTTTTGCTACCGTTCGCTCGGCGGGTGCCGTCATGGTGCTATGGCTCATTTCACCGACCGTTGAAGGATTCTTTATTTGGCAATGCATAATCAGTCTTGCCACCGTGCTCGTTCTACGCATAAAACTGATTGAAGGCCTTCCAGACTGGAGAGAGGCTAAGAGATTTTCCATGAGCGCACTTCAACGTCTTGGCGGTTTTGCGGCAGGCGTCGGAATCACTAATGTTCTTGCGTTTTTACTGATGCAAATTGATAAAGTTATTTTGTCAAAAGTCTTACCACTCAAAGACTTTGGCTTTTACATGCTTGCCTGGACAATCGGGACAATTGCATTTCGCTTGATCTCGCCAGTATTCAATGCATTCTATCCAAAAATTGTTTCACTTGTTGCCTCTAAAAATACCGCTGACACGTTCCGGGTGTACATCAATGCAAGCCAGTTGCTCTCGATGCTGATTATACCCTTCTCTCTATGGGTCGCGCTGTACAGCGACAAACTGCTACTGCTCTGGACTCGGGACGAGAACATTGCGGCCGTGGCGAGTGGACCACTAATGATTTTAGCTCTCGGAACGATGGTCCACTCTTTTATGCATATGCCCTATGCACTGCAACTGGCGCACGGCTGGACTCGGTTTAGCGTGTGGCAAAATGCGACAGCCGCTGTTTTTTTGGTACCTCTGACGTACTACTTGGCAACTCACTATGGACTGAATGGAAGTGCCTGGCCTTGGTTAATTCTGAATCTGGGGTACGTTGCGCTATGCTCACCAATCATTTTTTTCAAGCTTAAAATTAAGCCCGCGAGAACATGGTATGCTGAAGCAATACTTATACCAACGGCTATCGCATTGACTTCATTACTCACATTAAAGGTTTTTTTTGAAACTTTTAACTTCAGCAATATTTTCACGATGACTTTATCCCTCGGGGTCAGCTATCTTTTTGTCGCGCTTCGCTTATTTGTTTTTCGTTTTGATGCTCGGAGGCTCCAGTGGAGAAATACACTGTAATAATACCAGTTCGCGACAGTGCTGAAACAATAAGGTACACGCTTGAAACATGCCTTCGTCAGAACTATGAAAATTTCGAAATTGTTGTTAGCGACAATTTTAGCTCAGACGATACGCGCTCGATTATAGAATCAGTAAAAGATCACCGAATCAGGTATATAAATACGGGCCGCAGGGTCAGCATGTCTGAAAATTTTGACTTTGCATTATCGCATGTCGAAGATGGCTATATAATGTTTATCGGCGGCGATGATGGCTTGATGCCCGGCGCAATCGAGTATGTGAACGACATCGTCACCCGAACGGGAGCCAAAGCAGTTTCAGGTCGCTGGTCTCATTATATCTGGCCAAATTTTCCGGACGCAGAACTCAGCGGAAGCATCAAAGTCTGTGGCTTTGGTCACAATACTCACCTGAACGGTGGCATTGAGATGAGAGAGCCGGCGGAGTGGCTTCGTAAAACACTCGATTTTAACACTCATTACATTTACGAACTTGCCAATTTGTACTATGGTTTTGTTCATAGAAGCATCATCAATAAATCGATCAAAGATGGTATTTACTTCAGATCTGTAACGCCTGATGCCTACGCTGCCTTTGCAACCACATCGAACTTAGACTCCTATGCTTTCTCCTATAGGCCCTTTTGCATTTGCGGTGCTTCCGGAAAGAGTAATGGCGCATCGGCTTTTCATGAAAAATCGAAAGCCGACGAGTCTCAAAAATTCTCAGCTGAGAACACATTACCCATTCACAAAGACATTGTTTACTGTCCCTCTCTGGAAGTCATTATTGCGGAGGCGTTTTCTCAATTTTCAGATGCCTTCCCAGAAAAAACAGAACAGCTGCGCGTGAACTATGAGTTGATGTTGAAGAAGGCGCTCTCGAGCATAAACTCTAAAACCAAGGAAGAGGTACTCCGCGCCGTTGAGCAGATGGCGGCGCAGCATAAACTTTCCCTACCGATGGCCACTCAATTGCAAAGAGATGGATTAATATTAAAAGCAAGGAAAATAATTCCCCACTTAAAAGTTATGGCATCGGGCTTTTCGGACTATGTTGGAATTAGAAAATCTCAGGATATATATATTAATGATATCAGCGAAGCCAGCACCGTACTGGGCCTTTTTGTTCAAATAAATAATGGTGTTAAATTTGAGACCGTGCAGAGTCAATTTTTCAACCGACTGAACTCTTACATCTCTCGAGTCGGAAAATAATATGCGTATTGCCTTTGATCACCAAATATTTTGCCTGCAAAACTACGGTGGCATCTCTCGCTATTTTTCGTGCATTGCCGAGCAGATGTTCGCCACAGGTCATGAGGTCGGCATCTTCGCCCCCCTCCATCGCAACGTTTATTTGAAGTCCATGTCCGAAGGCATCGTCCATGGTCGCGCGGTGCAGACGTATCCTCCGCGTACGACAAGGCTGGCGTTAATATACAACCACCTCTTGGGCCAACAGGCGATGCGAGGTTGGAAACCTCAAGTTGCGCATGAAACCTACTTCTCGCGCTTCAGTGCCACGCCTAAAGGGTGCCCGGTTGTCCTGACCGTCTACGATATGATCCACGAGCTCTTCCCGGAAAACTTTTCACCCAAGGATCAAACCACCTCATTAAAACGGCGTGCGGTCGAGCGCGCGGACCACGTCATTTGTATCTCGGAGAGCACCCGCCGAGACCTCATGAATTTGTTTGGCGTACCCGAAAGTAAACTGTCCGTTGTACATCTCGGTTTCGAACAGTTCCAACCAACTTCAGAGCAACGTGGCACAGCATCGTCCAAGCCTTACTTGCTGTATGTCGGAAGCCGACATGGCTACAAAAACTTTTTCGGGTTGCTGAAGGCCGTATCAAGTTCACGTCGATTGAAAGCTGACGTTGACATTGTCGCTTTTGGAGGCGGTGCCTTTTCTGACAGCGAGCTGGAGAAGGTCAAACAACTTGGCTTTTCTGTAGATCAGGTGCGTCAAATCGGTGGTGATGATGCCGTTCTTGGCCAACTCTACGACGGCGCCAAGGCATTCATCTATCCCTCTCTTTATGAAGGGTTCGGCCTCCCTCCCCTAGAGGCCATGGCGCACTCCTGCCCTGTCATCAGCAGCGGTACCAGCTCAATGCCAGAGGTTATCGGCGATGCGGGCATCCTTTTCGATCCAACCAATGACGAGGAAATGACCGGAGCGATAGAAAGAGTGGTTTACTCTGACAATGAAACCGCACGACTGGTTGGGCTCGGCCATGATCGCCTGAAAAATTTCTCATGGCAGCGCTGCACTCAGGAAACACTATCGATCTACCAGTCCCTACAAAGGTAATGTTTTGGAATATTCAGAAAAAACAGCCCTGATTTGCGGTGTAAGCGGCCAGGACGGGGCCTATCTCGCCAAGCTCCTACTCGATAAAGGCTACACCGTATGGGGCACGTCGAGGGATGCTCAAGGCTCCTCGTTCACCAATCTGAAACGACTGGACATTCTCTCGAAAGTTAAATTGCTATCGATGGTGCCTGAGGACTTTCGCAGCGTTTTCATGGCACTCAAACGCAGTCAACCAGATGAAGTGTATTTCCTCGCTGGACAATCTTCTGTCGGGCTGTCATTCGAGCAACCCGCCGAAACAATCCAAAGCATCACGCTTGGGACACTGAACATGCTTGAGGCCTGCCGCATGACCGAGCGGCCGATTAGATTTTATCAAGCAGGTTCCAGCGAGTGCTTCGGTGATACCAATGGCGAACCGGCCTCCGAGAGCACGAATTTTCACCCTCGCAGCCCTTATGCAGTGGCTAAATCCTCCGCTTTCTGGCTGGTCGATAATTATCGTGAGGCTTATAATCTTTTCGCTTGTACCGGCATTCTGTTCAATCATGAATCCGCATTGCGCCCTTCCAGGTTTGTGACACAAAAAATTGTGACTACAGCCAAACGTATCGCTGCTGGTTCGGGCGAGCGGTTGACGCTCGGGCGTCTGGATATTGCTCGTGATTGGGGCTCCGCGCCAGAGTATGTCGATGCGATGTGGCGGATGCTGCAGTGCGAGGAACCGAGTGATTTCGTGATCGCAACTGGCCAGACACATACACTGGAAGCATTCGTCGATGAAACGTTTACACAGTTAGGCCTGGACTGGAAGGTGCATGTCGACCAATCGCAAGAGTTCTTCCGCCCCACAGATCTGTTGATCAGCCGCGCGGACCCAGCCAAGGCCGAACGTGTTCTGGGATGGAAAGCTCAATCTACGATGACAGACGTCATCACCAGCATGCTGAATCAATCTAACTACATATTCAAAGAATTCTAGGACGTAGACATGACCCTGAAAAAAGCGCTAATTACCGGGATCACCGGCCAGGACGGCTCCTATTTGGCTGAACTGCTGCTGGAAAAGGGCTATGAGGTCCACGGTATCAAGCGACGTGCATCGTCTTTCAACACCCAGCGTGTCGATCACATCTACCAGGATCCACATGTAGATAACCAGCGTTTCATCCTTCATTATGGCGACTTGTCCGACTCGTCCAACCTGACCCGTATTATTCAGGAAGTCCAGCCTGACGAGGTCTACAACCTCGGTGCGCAGTCTCACGTGGCCGTAAGCTTCGAGTCGCCTGAGTACACGGCCGATGTCGATGCAATGGGCACCTTGCGCATTCTTGAAGCTATCCGCCTGCTCGGACTTGAGAAAAAGACCCGGTTCTACCAGGCTTCCACTTCCGAGCTCTACGGCCTGGTTCAGGAAACCCCTCAAAAAGAAACTACGCCGTTTTATCCGCGCTCGCCGTACGCGGTGGCAAAGCTTTACGCCTATTGGATCGTAGTCAACTACCGTGAAGCCTATGGCATGCATGCCTGCAACGGAATTCTGTTCAACCACGAATCTCCACGACGTGGCGAGACATTCGTGACGCGCAAGATTACTCGTGGGCTGGCCAACATCGCGCAGGGGCTGGAACAGTGCCTCTACATGGGCAACATGGATGCGTTGCGCGATTGGGGGCACGCCAAGGATTACGTTCGCATGCAGTGGATGATGCTGCAACAAGACGTCCCTGAAGATTTCGTAATCGCAACCGGCGTACAGTATTCCGTTCGAGACTTCATTCGCTGGTCTGCTGCTGAGCTCGGCCTCACCCTGCATTTTGAAGGCGCTGGCGTGGAAGAGCGCGGCATCATTGAATCCATTGTTGGCGACAAGGCCCCTGCGCTTAAGGTTGGCGATACGCTGGTTCGTGTCGACCCCCGCTACTTCCGTCCTGCCGAGGTTGAAACCCTTCTTGGCGACCCGACTAAAGCAAAAACCAAGCTGGGCTGGGTACCGGAAATCACCGCGCAGGAAATGTGCGCTGAAATGGTTCGCGAAGACCTGAAAGTCGCTCAGCGTCATGCGCTGCTGAAGAACCATGGTTACGACTTGCCGGTATCGCTGGAGAACTAGGATGTCACGCCACTTGAGCGAGTGTGTGTTTGTTGCTGGCCATAAGGGAATGGTCGGATCTGCCATCGTCCGTCGCCTGCAAGCGTTGGGTTACACGAATATTGTGACTCGAGACAGGGCTCAATTGAACCTGCTGGATCAACATTCGGTTACGGCGTTTTTTGCCGAAACCAAGATTGAGCAGGTGTATATGGCCGCCGCCAAGGTGGGTGGTATTCACGCCAATAACACCTATCCGGCAGAGTTCATTTACGAAAACCTGATGATGCAGGCAAACATCGTCCACGCGGCACATCAACATGATGTGCAGAAGATGTTGTTTCTGGGGTCTTCTTGTATTTACCCGATCAAGGTCCAACAGCCGATGGCTGAGGAGGCTTTGCTGACCGGCGTGCTCGAGCCAACCAATGAGCCTTACGCAATTGCAAAGATCGCAGGGATCAAGTTGTGCGAGAGTTATAACCGTCAGTATGGTCGTGATTACCGTAGTGCCATGCCCACCAACTTGTATGGGCCTAATGACAACTTCCATCCGGAGAATTCCCACGTCATTCCAGCCCTCTTGCGTCGATTCCATGATGCAGTCGAACAGAATGTCGAGGAGGTTGTGATCTGGGGCAGCGGCTCGCCGATGCGTGAATTCCTGCATGTCGATGATATGGCCAGCGCCTCAGTGCATATAATGGAACTGAGCCCCGAGCAGTATGGCGCCCATACCCAGCCGATGCTCTCTCACATCAACGTAGGTACCGGGGAAGATTGCACTATCCGGGAACTGGCTCAAACCATCGCAAAGGTCACCGGATTCAAAGGTCGCCTGGGCTTTGATGCGAGTAAACCAGACGGGGCGCCGAGAAAGCTGATGAACGTCTCCCGGTTGCAGCAGTTAGGCTGGCGAGCGACCATCAGCCTCGAGGATGGGCTGCGGGACGCCTACTCCTGGTTTTCTGAGAATGCCTTGCACGCGCGTTCGCGCTAGCGACAAGGCGCATGGAATGGCTCCACCCGGAGACCATTCTGTGCGCCCTTCTCATTTCAATTCCTACGCTGCAGGAAGCAACCTCACCCCGCCGGGGCGTCCCCGGTTGAGGCTTAGTCGGTATTTATGATCAGACACCTAATCAACATTATTCTGTCTCTCCTCCCACCCTCCCGATTGTTTGCTGCCAGATCGGCTCTCCTGCGCGCAGCGGGTATAGAGATGCAGCCGGACGTCAAGTTTTGCGGGCGCGGATGGATCTACGGCCGAGGACGCCTGATCATCGGTGAAGGCACCTGGCTCAGCCCCGGGGTGGTCTTTCATACCCATCAAGAGGCGGATATCCGGATCGGCTGCCGCTGTGACTTGGGACCTGGTATTGAATTCATCGTAGGCAGCCACGAGCTTGGCCCGCAGGAGCGACGCGCAGGTAAAGGAACAGCGCGCTCCATCGTGGTCGGGGACGGCTGCTGGATTGGAGCCAAAAGTGTCATCCTGGCCGGCGTTAGCATTGGCGATGGCGCCGTAGTTGCTTCGGGTGCCGTAGTCACTCGTGATGTTCCCGCCCATACGCTGGTCGCTGGCGTACCGGCAGTCGTGAAGAGACAACTTCCATGACGAGGCCACTAGTCCTGGTAGTGTGTAATGCACTGGACGACAAGACTCGCCTCGAGAGGGGAATTGTCAGCGATAGCCCAGCAGCCTCTCGCAAGGTCCTCATGTTGTGCCAGGCGCTACGCGAAGCGGGTGCGCGCCCCTGCATCCTGAGCCTGGGGCGAGGACGTGCTAACGGCTCCTTCAGCTATTTTCCCCGTACAGTCAGGCGTGTGGGGGGCGTGCCGATCGTGTACGCGCCCTTTTCACATGTTCGTTTTTTTTCTCAGTTTCTCTCATTGTTCTTTTTAATAGGGGCGCTGCTTCGTCTTTCATCCCGGCCGAAAAAAGCGGTGATTTTTTACAATCGCATGAGTGCCTACTTGCCTTTGCTGTTCACAGCATCCATTACTGGCTACAAGCGCTTCCTGGACCTTGAGGACGGAGAGGTCGCGGGGCAAAACAGCGGCTCGCTGAAAGCATTGTTGGGCCGTTCAATAACCTGGATATATGACCGGATGTGCCCAGATGGGGCTTTGCTCGCATGCAGTGCACTGGCAAATATGACCAGTATTCGTCCTGTGCATTGTTACTACGGAGCCACCTCTACAAAGGTCTTTGACGTCAAGCCAAATACAGCACCCCTTTCAGTCTTGATGGCTGGAACACTCAATGCAGATACCGGTGCAGATCTGCTGGCTGCAACAATCCGCCTGCTTCGCCAGAAATCCTGCAATTGGCTGCATAACTTGCAGTTTGAAGTGACCGGGAAAGGCGAATCGCTCAACACCCTGCAGGCGCTGGCAAATGAAGACGGAATACCAAAAGTGATAGTACATGGGCGCACCACGGATGCTCAGTACGCAGAGGTACTCAACCGATGTACTGTTGGTCTAGCGCTGAAACCGGCGGGCGGACCTTTGGCTGACACGACGTTTCCCTCCAAGGTCATTGAGTTTGCAGAGGCTGGCCTGCTGGTCCTGAGTACGGATATCAGCGATGTAAGGGCTGTATTGGGCTCAGGCGCCTTGTATCTGACAAGTAGCGCCCCGCAGGAGTTGGCAAGCCTGCTCCAGAGAGTCGTCGAGGAGCCTGAAGAAATACTGGCTTGCGCCCGGCAAGGTCAGCAAGCTGTCATTGCGCAATGCGCTCCAAAAATGGCCGGCCAGGCAGTATGTGGCTTTATATTTGGTGAGCGTCCATGACAAAACAGCCATTGTTTATTACCTGGCAGCCCGTACTGACGGACCATCAGGCATTTACGTATGAAGCACTGTCTCAAGAGGCTCAAACACCTGTTCTAGCCTACGTAATGACACTGGAGGATGCGACCCGCCGCGCTCAGGGTTGGAAAGATACCCAGGTAGCGTCGATAGAGCGCAGGCTTATTCCAGGGAGGGGGGGACTGCTGTATTGCTACAAAAAAATGCGAGAACACCGAGGTGATACACATTTATTCGGTAGCGCTTTTCAGAATTCAACGATGCTCTATTGCCTGTTGTTGGCGACGGTATTTCGTGTCGAGTTCTATATCGTTTCTGAACCCTACTCACCGATTGCCGAAGGTTACTTCAGCGATGGCAAGTTAACGCGCCAAAGACTCAAGGCGATATTGCGCCCTATTCTTTACAGACTTTATATGACGCTACTCAAGCGACGTATGTCCGGTATGTTTTCTATTTCTTCTAAAGCGATCTCGCAATTTTCAGACTCTGGCGTAGACATCGCCAAGCTTTTTCCATTCGGCTACTTTGTCCCCACCGTCGATAGCCACTCGCGACTCCCTTCAGCAAGACAGGAGCCTCGCGACTCTTTAAGGATTATTTTTGTCGGCGCGCTGATTGCCCGCAAAGGCCTAGATCTACTGATAGAGGCTGTCACTCGCTCAAAAACGTCAATGACATTAGATGTTTATGGGCCTGGCGACCCTGCGCCATTTGATACTGACAGCGACAACGTCTGTTTCCGCGGGCCCCTACCGTTCGGCAGCACGCAAAAAACTGTCGCTACGTATGATCTGCTTGTTCTACCCAGTCGTTATGACGGTTGGGGAGTGGTGGTGAATGAAGCATTGTGCGCCGGAGTTCCGGTAGTTTGCAGTGACCAGGTCGGTGCAAGCGTATTGATCGAGAAATTTGGTGCCGGTGCGGTCTACGACTCGGCGGATCCGAATGCACTTGAGTCGCTCCTCAATAGACTATCTTCCGAGCCAGAGCACCTGTTAGCTATGCGTGCTGCGGCGCAGCCTGCTGCCGCAGCCATCCAGCCCGAGGTTGCCGCAAGATACATGTTGGCGGTGCTTCGTGCAAAACCCGAGGACAAGGCCAGCGTTGTCTCTCCGTGGTATTCGGAATAACCGCCCATGACCTCAAACTCTGTCCGCCTCCACCTGACCAACATTGCTGGCCTGGGTGCCGTGCAGCTACTCAAGTCATTGCTGCCGGCCCTGGAGCAAAACAAATCCGTACGTGTTGTTGAAGTTTACCTACCCGACAAAGGTGAGCTTTCATCCTACCGAAGTGCGGATCAGTCTATAAAAGTAACGATCTATCGACGTCAAGTATCTAACGCCCTTTCGCGCTTGATGGAATGCCTTTACCTGGGCCGGCGCTTCAGTGGAGAAGTACCTTTATTGGTCATGGGAGACCTGCCCATTCGTTGCACTACACGGCAAACAGTCTTTGTTCAGAATTCTCACCTGTTGCGCCCATCAAAGCGCGCATGGGATAGAGCCAGCCTTAAGCTGGCGCTGCTTAGATATGTATTCCGCTCAAACCTGCGATATGCACAAACGTACATTGTTCAAACCACACTCATGCGTGACGCGCTGATCGAGTCATACCCTTCATTGCAGTCGCGCGTACAAGTTGTGCCGCAGCCAGTTCCCGCCTGGCTATTGAACTCCGGAATTCGACGTACAGGCCGCGTCGCAACCGCAAGCGAACTTTTACGGCTGGTCTACCCCGCAGCTGGCTATCCGCACAAAAATCACAAATTGTTGGCAGCCATTAATAATAGCGATATGACACAATGGCCCATTGCGAGCTTGGACCTGACCCTCGACGAAGAAAGCAATCCTGCTCCCGATCTTCCATGGCTGCAATGCCGAGGCATTCTTTCTTCTCAAGAGATGCTGGATGCCTATCGTGAGATGGATGCGATGCTTTTTCTCTCCACAGACGAGAGTTACGGATTTCCGCTTGTAGAAGCCATGTTTGTAGGTTTGCCGATCATTTGTCCGGACCTGCCTTATGCTCGAGTTCTATGCGGGGACCAGGCGATATACTTTGATGTGGGTAGTACCGACTCGCTGAGAATCGCCGTAAACGAACTGCATGAAAGGCTCGCCGGTGGCTATTGGCCCGACTGGGGCGAACAGTTGAAAGCGATCCCCAAGGATTGGGAGACCGTCGCGAAAACCATGCTGGATATCGCCGCTCAGCCACCTGCTGGCGCGACCAACGAATTGAATGCAAGGGAAGATTAAATGTTGATTCCGGTAATTATGGCCGGCGGTTCTGGATCACGCCTCTGGCCGCTTTCGCGTCAGCTCAACCCCAAGCAGTTTCTCTGCCTGGCTGACAGCGAGTTTTCCATGTTACAGGCCACGATAAAGCGCCTGAACGGGCTTGACGTCGCTGTACCGCGCTTGATTTGCAACGAAGAACATCGATTTCTGGCTGCCGAACAACTTCGACAACTGGGCCTGGAAAGTGCCAACATCCTGCTGGAGCCGGTGGGCCGCAATACCGCCCCCGCCGTGGCGCTGACCGCCCTGCAAGCGTGCGTCGACGAGCAGGACCCACTCCTGCTGGTACTGGCAGCTGATCACCTGATCCAGAATGTAACCGCCTTCCAAGAGTCTATCCACAAAGCGCTTCCCATGGCACTTGCTGGCAAGCTGGTCACCTTTGGTATTGTCGCGACCCAGCCGGAAACCGGTTATGGCTATATCGAAAAGGGTGAGGACCTCAAAGACGGCGGATTTGAAGTTGCCCGGTTTGTCGAAAAACCTAATGAAGATACGGCCCTCGCCTACTTGGCCAGCGGAAAGTACCTTTGGAACAGTGGCATGTTCATGTTCCGCGCCGGCCGCTACCTGGAAGAGTTAGGGAAATTCCGTCCAGACATCCTCGACGCCTGTCGCAATGCGATCGCGGCGGGCACTCAAGACATGCACTTCACCCGTGTCGGTAAAGAGGCTTTCTCAGACTGTCCCGCCGAGTCGATAGACTATGCGGTGATGGAAAAAACCGCTGATGCCGTAGTCGTACCACTCGATGCTGGCTGGAGCGATATAGGCTCATGGGCCGCACTATGGGAAGTCGGCGACAAGGATGCACAAGGTAATGTATGCCACGGTGACGTCTTGGTCGAACAGACCAGCAATACGTTTGTGCACTCCCATAGTCGCCTGGTGACCACCGTGGGTGTTGAGGATCTGGTGATAGTGGAAACCAAGGATGCAGTACTCGTAGCCCATAAAAGCCAAGTACAGAACGTAAAGAAAATCGTTGATCGCTTGAAAATGGAAGGCCGTGGCGAGTCGCGGGATCATCGCGAAGTCTATCGGCCCTGGGGCATGTATGACTCGATTGATAATGGCAGCCGCTACCAAGTGAAGCGAATAACCGTTAACCCTGGTGCGAAACTGTCATTGCAGATGCACCATCACCGAGCCGAACACTGGATCGTCGTGAGTGGTACCGCGCGGGTTACCAATGGTGAAAAAACGTATCTGGTCACCGAAAACCAGTCGACGTACATCCCTATCGGCCAAGTCCACACCTTGGAGAATCCAGGAGTAATCCCGCTGGAATTGATTGAAGTACAGTCCGGGTCCTATTTGGGTGAAGACGATATCGTACGATTCGAAGACTTGTATGGGCGTACTTAAGGGGTTGATTTGAAGTTATCAATTATCACGGTCTGCTTTAACAGCGCAAGCACCATTCGCGACACGATTGAGTCAGTTCTATCGCAAGACCATACCGACATTGAATACATCATTGTGGATGGAGGCTCGAAAGATGGGACACAGGCCATTGTGGAATCGTACGGAGCGCGTATCAACCGGTTTGTCAGCGAACCGGACAAGGGCCTCTACGATGCGATGAATAAGGGTGTCGCCTTAGCAACGGGTGCAGTGATCGGAATTCTAAACTCCGATGACTTCTATGAGAGCACTACCAGCCTCTCTTCTGTGGTGAAAGCATTTAAGCATTGCCCGGAAAGTGATGCGGTATTTGGCGACGTTGTTTTTGTTAACCCTGCTGACTTGCGTAAAGTGACACGCTTTTATCGTGGGAACCGGTTCGCCCCATGGAAGTTACGCTTCGGGTGGATGCCTCCTCATCCGGCGACATTCGTTCGAAAATTGGCCTACGATACCGTGGGCATGTACTCCTTGAAGTACAGAATTTCTGCTGATTATGAGTTTTTTGTGCGGCTATTTATGGTGCATCGACTCAAGTATTCGTACCTTGATCAGGTGTTAGTACGCATGCGATCGGGAGGCGCCAGTACGGCAGGGCTAAGGAGTAGCTTAAAGCTGAACTTGGAAATCGTTAAGGCTTGCCGAACGAACGGCGTCTACACCAACATACTCATGCTCGCACTTAAGTTACCGTTCAAACTCTACGAATTACGCAAGCGGCCGACAGAGGCATCATGAATCGGCACAACCCGAACGTAACGGCATAACGATCAGTAAGAATGGTTACGGGCCAGGCCAGTTGTTTTATTTGGAGGGGGAATAGAAATCGGAGGCGGCGTAATCTATAGGTTTGGTTTACGGCGCCCAGCGAGCCTGATCACTCCTCCAAGTAATGGACTAATGAGCATTCCCAAGATCAGTGCAAGCGTAATAAACACCGCCACAGGGAGTTGCGCAGTGCTCCACCCCAGAAACGACAACGTAACGCCCTGCTGATTTTCCAGCACAAACGCCAAAGTCACCAAAACCAATGCCAGAATGACCAACACCAGTGAAACGCGCTTAACCCCACGCATAACCTTCTCCTACCCAAAACCAATCAGACGTTTTCTTCTTCGTCTTCGTTCACTCTATCGCGCAGCTCCTTGCCTGGCTTAAAGTGAGGCACAAATTTCCCATCCAGGCTCACCGACTGCCCAGTCTTAGGATTCCGCCCTACCCTTGGCGCGCGGTAGTGCAGCGAAAAACTGCCAAACCCACGGATCTCTATTCGATCCCCGGTCGCGAGGCACTGGGACATTTGCTCAAGCATGGTCTTGATAGCCAGCTCCACATCCTTGGATGAAAGCAGCCCTTGATGGGTGACAATTCGTTCGATCAACTCCGACTTCGTCATATTTTTCCCTTCTTTTTCAAGCAGCTAGGAAAAGCGCTTCGAAGGTTTTAGCATGACTTGATGAATTTGAACAGCCCATCTACCAACTTATCTGCCGTTTGAATAACGCCGCCATGAGCGACCCACACTCTCAATTGCAGATCACGAGCATGGTACGAGTGACCGCTCCTGCAGGGTTCCAACCGAACAAGTAATCACCCTCTTCGTCCTTGGCGTCGCTGGACTTGGTGATGACCTTATAGCCCTGCATCCTGCATTCGCGGGCGGCGCGTTTCTCGCACTTATCCCAGTTGTTGCCCAACCCCGAGCAATCGACCTCAATGCCGCTGACACCGCGCCTCGCGTGAGTTTTGGCGCTGGTAACGGAACAGCCTGCAAGCATTACCACTGCGAACACCACGACAAGCCTGTTAATCGAAATCCTTAAAAACACGGGAGCGCCTTTATCAATACTCTATTCAGCTCTGACACCAAGGCGTCTGCCTTGGTTCTTGCGTGTTGATTCAGCGAATTTCAGGCGCAAAAAAGGGCGACCGAAGTCGCCCTTTTTTACAGCCTTACAGAACTTAGTTCTGTTTAGCCATTGCTTCGCGCAGCAGGGAGGCCATGGTGGTCTCGCCTGTTGCAGCTTCCGGAGCCGATTTCAGGCTCTGGATGGCTTCTTTCTCTTCCACTTCGTCTTTCGACTTGATGGAGAGTTGGATCACGCGGCTCTTGCGATCGACGCTGATGATCTTGGCTTCTACTTCCTGGCCTTCTTTCAGAACGTTGCGCGCGTCTTCAACGCGGTCACGGCTGATTTCGGAGGCTTTCAGAGTCGCTTCGATATCGTCGGCCAGAACGATGATGGCGCCTTTGGCGTCAACTTCTTTCACAGTGCCTTTAACGATTGCGCCTTTGTCGTTCTCTTGAACGTACTCGGAGAACGGATCGCTTTCCAGTTGCTTGATACCCAGGGAGATGCGCTCGCGCTCTGGGTCAACCGACAGGATAACGGTGTCCAGCTCGTCGCCCTTCTTGAAACGACGAACAGCTTCTTCGCCAACTTCGTTCCAGGAGATGTCGGACAGGTGAACCAGGCCGTCGATGCCGCCGTCCAGACCAATGAAGATACCGAAATCGGTGATCGACTTGATGGTGCCGGAGATTTTATCGCCCTTGTTGAACTGGCCAGAGAAATCTTCCCATGGGTTAGATTTGCACTGCTTGATGCCCAAGGAGATACGACGACGCTCTTCGTCGATGTCCAGAACCATGACTTCCACTTCGTCGCCGACTTGTACGACTTTCGAAGGGTGGATGTTCTTGTTGGTCCAGTCCATTTCGGAAACGTGTACCAGGCCTTCAACGCCTTCTTCCAGCTCAGCGAAGCAGCCGTAGTCGGTCAGGTTGGTAACACGCGCGGTGACGCGAGTGCTTTCTGGGTAACGGGCTTTGATAGCGACCCATGGATCTTCACCCAGTTGCTTCAGGCCCAGGGAAACACGGTTGCGCTCGCGATCGTATTTCAGAACCTTGACATCGATCTCGTCGCCAACATTGACGATTTCGGAAGGATGCTTGATACGCTTCCAAGCCATGTCGGTAATGTGCAGCAGGCCATCGACGCCACCCAGATCGACGAATGCGCCGTAATCGGTGAGGTTCTTGACGATACCTTTGACTTGTTGGCCTTCCTGCAGGGATTCCAGCAGAGCTTCACGCTCGGCGGAGTTCTCTGCTTCCAGGACGCTGCGACGGGAAACGACAACGTTGTTGCGCTTCTGGTCGAGCTTGATGACCTTGAATTCGAGTTCCTTGCCTTCCAGGTGCGTGGTGTCGCGCACAGGACGAACGTCGACCAAAGAACCTGGCAGGAACGCACGGATGCCGTTAACGTCGACAGTGAAGCCGCCTTTAACCTTACCGTTGATAACGCCCTTGACCACTTCTTCAGCTGCGAAGGCTGCTTCGAGAACAATCCAGCATTCAGCGCGCTTGGCTTTTTCACGGGACAGCTTGGTTTCACCGAAACCGTCTTCAACCGAGTCCAGAGCAACGTGAACTTCGTCACCGACATTGATTGTCAGATCACCAGCATCGTTGTAGAACTGTTCCAGCGGGATCAGAGCTTCAGACTTCAGACCAGCGTGAACGGTTACCCAGCGAGCTTGGTAATCGATATCAACGATAACACCGGTGATGATGGAGCCTGCCTGAAGGTTCAGGGTTTTTAGGCTTTCTTCAAAGAGTTCCGCAAAGCTTTCGCTCATTTTAATTCCTGTTGATAAGGGCGAAGAATACGCCCATCTCCACACCCCAGACGGTGTGGGTCAGTTTCAGTTAAAAGAAGCCACCGCAGGACTATGACTGGTCCCCTGCGGCCTTCTTGATCACCCGGCGATATCGCGAATGGCGATTTCACTCAAGATGCGTTCCAGCACCTGCTCGATGGACAACTCCGTGGAATCCAGCTGTATAGCATCAGCCGCCGGCTTGAGCGGGGCTACTGCGCGCTGGGTATCACGCTCATCGCGTGCACGGATCTCATCTAGCAGACTCGACAGACTAACACCATCGACTTTGCCCTTCAACTGCAAGTAGCGGCGACGAGCCCGCTCCTCGGCGCTGGCGGTCAGGAAAATCTTCAGAGGCGCCTCGGGAAACACCACCGTGCCCATGTCGCGACCATCGGCTACAAGGCCCGGCGGCTCCTGAAAAGCCCGCTGGCGCTGCAACAGCGCATCACGCACCGCCGGCAGCGCGGCAACCTGGGAGGCCCAGGAGCCGACCTGCTCGTTACGCAGGTCATCGGTCACATCGTCCCCTTCCAGGATGATGCGCTGGGGATGACCTTCCGTCGCGCCGACGAACTGCACATCGAGGTGCGCGGCCAGCAGCTTCAGGGATTCTTCGTTGGTCAGGTCGACGCCATGGTTGCGTGCGGCAAACGCCAGCAGGCGGTACAACGCGCCGGAATCCAGCAGGCACCAGCCCAGGCGCTTGGCCAGGATGCCGGCGATCGTGCCTTTGCCCGAGCCGCTTGGCCCGTCGATGGTAATCACCGGTGCTTTGATATTCACAATTGAGCCTCTTGGGCAACACGGATGCCGACTTGGGCACACAGTGTAAGAAAGTTCGGAAAAGACGTAGCAACATTGGCGCAGTCATGGATACGAATCGGCGCAGCCGCCCGCAGGGAAGCCACGCTGAAGGCCATGGCAATCCGGTGATCGCCATGGGCATGGACTTCACCACCGCCCATCAGGCCACCGTCAATGATAATCCCATCGGCGGTCGGTTCACACTTCACTCCCAACACCTGCAGACCGTCGGCCATGACCTGGATACGGTCGGACTCCTTAACACGCAACTCTTCGGCGCCCCGCAAAATGGTCCGGCCTTCAGCGCAGGCGGCCGCGACGAACAACACCGGGAATTCATCAATAGCCAGGGGCACCAGCGCTTCTGGAATCTCGATACCCTTCAATACAGCTGCCCGCACCCGCAGGTCAGCGACAGGCTCGCCACCCACTTCGCGCGGGTTTTCCAAGGTGATATCGGCCCCCATCAACCGCAGGATATCGATCACCCCGGTGCGGGTCGGGTTGATGCCGACATGCTCCAGCAACAACTCGGAGCCCGCGGCAATCGAAGCCGCCACCAGGAAGAATGCCGAAGAGGAGATGTCCCCCGGCACTTCAATATGGGCAGCCGTCAGTACATGACCCGATTCCACCGATGCGGTAGCGCCCTCCACCGCAACCGGGTAACCAAAACCGCGCAACATACGCTCGGTATGGTCACGGGTCGGCGCAGGCTCGGTCACTGCGGTTTGACCTTCGGCATACAGCCCCGCCAGCAACAGACAGGATTTGACCTGGGCACTGGCCATCGGCATTGCATAGCTCATGCCTTTGAGCGCCTGGCCGCCACGAATGGTCAGCGGCGGACGCCCTTCCGGCCCGGTCTCGATCACCGCACCCATGTCCCGCAATGGCTTGGCCACGCGGTTCATCGGGCGCTTGGACAGGGAAGCATCGCCGGTCAACACGCTGTCAAAGCGTTGTGCCGCCAACAAACCGGACAGCAGGCGCATGGACGTACCGGAATTACCCAGGTAGATCGGCCCCGGCGCCGGCTTCAAGCCGTGCAAGCCCACACCATGAATGGTCACGCGCCCATGGTGCGGCCCTTCAATCACCACGCCCATGTCGCGAAACGCCTGCAGGGTCGCCAGGGCGTCTTCACCCTCAAGGAACCCTTCCACCTCCGTCACGCCCTCGGCCAACGAGCCGAGCATGATCGAGCGATGGGAGATCGACTTGTCACCCGGCACCCGGATACGCCCGCTCAAGCGGCCGCCCGGGTTGGCGAGGAAAGTCAGGTCATCGGCGTTCACAGCGGTTTCCATATAGGCCCGGCGAGCCAGGATCTTGCTGAAATGCTCACGCGCCACACGCGCACGGGTGAACACGCCCAATAATTGATGGCCATCCCCGGCATCGACCGCGTCGCGCAAGGCGTCGAGGTCACTGCGGAAGGTGTCCAGGGTGCGCAACACCGCTTCGCGATTGGCGAGAAAGATGTCGTGCCACATCACCGGATCGCTGCCGGCAATCCGCGTGAAATCGCGGAAGCCACCGGCGGCGTAACGGAAAATCTCGAGGTTTTCGTTGCGCTTGGCCAGGGAGTCCACCAGGCCGAATGCCAACAGATGGGGCAAATGGCTGGTCGCCGCCAGCACTTCGTCGTGGCGTTCGACCTGCATATGCTCCACGTCCGCCCCCAGCTCACGCCAAAGACGATCCACCACCGCCAGCGCGGCCGGATCGGTTTGTTCCAGCGGCGTCAGGATCACTTTATGGCGGCGGAACAGCTGCGCATTGGACGCTTCCACCCCGCTCTGCTCGGAACCGGCAATCGGATGGCCCGGCACAAAACGCGACGGCATGCCGCCAAAAGCCTGTTGCGCGGCCCGCACCACATTGCCCTTGGCACTGCCGACGTCGGTCAGGATCGCCTGGCCCAGGTCCATGCCGGCCAATACCGCCAGCAGTTTCTCCATGGCCAGGATCGGCACAGCGAGCTGGATGACGTCAGCCCCCTGGCACGCCAGCGCCAAGTCCGCCTCGCAGCGATCCACCACACCCAACTCCACCGCCAGCTTGCGCGATTGCGGGTCCAGGTCCACACCGACTACTTCGCCGCACAGCCCGCTTTCGCGCAGGCCTTTGGCGAAGGAGCCACCGATCAAGCCCAGGCCGACCACCACCAGGCGACCGATCATAGGCACGGCAGGTTGCAATGCAGTGACATCAACCACGAGCCAGGACCTTGGCCAGCGCCTCCAGGAAGCGGCTGTTTTCAGCCGGCAAGCCGATGGTGATCCGCAGGTGGTTCGGCATGCCGTAGTTGGCCACCGGCCGCACGATCACACCTTCGCGCAGCAGCCCCTGGAATACCGGGGCGGCCACTTGACCAAGGTCGACACAGATGAAGTTGCCCTTGGAGGGAATCCAGCCCAGGCCCAACGCACGGAAGCCATCCTGCAACTGCAGCATGCCGCTTGCGTTGATGCGGCGACCTTCTTCCAGGTACTCGGCATCCTTCACCGCCGCACAGGCTGCCGCCAGGGCGAGGCTGTTGACGTTGAACGGCTGGCGTACGCGGTTCAGCACATCGGCCACCACCGCTGTCGACAAGCCATAGCCGACCCGCAGCGAGGCCAGGCCATAGGCCTTGGAGAAGGTGCGCGACACCAGCAGGTTCGGGTAGGCCGCCAGGAAATCCAGGCCGTTCGGCAGGTCGCTGCCTTCGGCGTACTCGATGTAGGCCTCGTCCAACACCACCAGTACATGCTCAGGCACGTCCTGCAGGAAGTCGTTGAGCGCCTGCGCATCGAACCAGGTGCCGGTCGGGTTGTTCGGGTTGGCGATAAACACGACGCGGGTCTGGGCGTCGATGGCGGCCAGCATGGCCGGCAGGTCATGGCCCCAGTCCTTGGCAGGAATCACACGGGCGTCGGCACCGACCGCCTGGGTGACGATCGGGTAGACCGCAAACGCGTGCTCGCTGAACACGGCGTTCAGGCCCGGCGCCAGGTAGGCACGCCCGACCAGCTCGAGTATGTCATTGGAACCGTTGCCCAGGGTGACCTGGTTCAGCTCGACCCGGCATGTTTCTGCCAACAGGGACTTGAGGGCGAAGCCATTGCCGTCCGGGTAACGCGTCAACTCGGCCAATTCTTCGCGAATCGCCGCCAATACCTTGGGGCTTGGGCCCAGTGGATTCTCGTTACTCGCCAGCTTGACGATTTTGGAAGGATCCAGGTTCAACTCACGCGCCAGCTCGTCCACAGGCTTGCCCGGAACGTAAGGCGACAGTTGTTGCACGCCCGGCTGGGCCAGGGCGAGGAAGTTGCCACTCATGTTAAAGCCTCACAAAACCGCTTTCGGGTAAGAGCCCAGCACCTTGAGTGCCACGGCTTCCTGACTGATCTTCTCCAGCACGCCCTTGACCAGCGGATCGCGGTGGTGGCCAATGAAGTCGATAAAGAACACGTAAGTCCATTTACCGCTGCGCGAAGGACGCGTCTCGATGCGCGTCAGGTCAATCCCGTTGTCGTGGAACGGCACCAGCAGCTCATGCAGCGCGCCGGGCTTGTTGCTCATGGAGACGATGATCGAAGTCTTGTCGTCGCCGGTCGGCGGCACTTCCTGGCTGCCGATCATCAGGAAGCGCGTGGAGTTGTCCGGGCGATCCTCGATTTTCTCGGCCAGGCGCGTCAGGCCATACAGGCCTGCCGCCATATCACCGGCGATCGCCGCCGAATTCCATTCACCCTTGACCCGCTTGGCCGCTTCGGCGTTGCTGGACACCGCCACGCGCTCCACATTCGGGTAATGCGCATCCAGCCACTTGCGGCACTGGGCCAGGGACTGCGCGTGGGAATAGATGCGGCTGATGCTGTCGGTCTTGGTGTTTTCACCCACCAGCAGGTGATGGTGGATGCGCAGCTCGACTTCGCCGCAGATCACCATGTCGTGCTCAAGGAAGCTGTCCAGCGTGTGGTTGACCGCGCCTTCGGTGGAGTTTTCCACCGGCACCACGCCAAAGTTCACCGCGCCGGCCGCCACTTCACGGAACACCTCGTCGATGGCCGCCATGGGCTTGCTGATCACCGCGTGGCCGAAGTGCTTCATGGCCGCCGCCTGGGTGAAGGTGCCTTCCGGGCCGAGGTAGGCCACTTTCAGCGGCTGCTCGAGCGCCAGGCACGACGACATGATTTCACGGAACAACCGCGCCATCTCTTCGTTGCCCAGCGGGCCCTTGTTACGCTCCATGACGCGCTTGAGCACCTGGGCTTCACGCTCCGGCCGGTAGAACACCGGCACTTCGCCCTCCGCCAGGGACGCCATCTTCACCCGTGCCACTTCCTGGGCGCAGCGCGCACGCTCACTGATCAGCTCCAGGACTTTCTCGTCCAGGCTGTCAATGCGTACACGCAGGGCCTTGAGTTCTTGTTCAGACATTAGCCGTGTTCCTTTTCGAACTCTGCCATGTAGGCAACCAGCGCGTTGATCGCGTGAATGTCCACAGCGTTATAGATGGAGGCGCGCATGCCACCTACCGAACGGTGACCCTTGAGGTTCAGCAGGCCACGGGCGTCGGCACCGGCCAGGAATGGCTTGTCCAGGCGGTCATCGGCCAGGCGGAACGGCACGTTCATCCACGAGCGGTCGGTGAGGTTGATCGGGTTGCTGTACAGACCGCTGGCGTCGATGAAGTCGTACAGGGTGCGCTTCTTCTCTTCGTTGAGCTTGCCCATGGCGGCGACACCGCCTTGCTCCTTCAACCACTCGAACACCAGGCCCGACAGGTACCAGGCGAAGGCCGGCGGGGTGTTGTACATCGAGCCGTTGTCGGCCGCGACCTTGTAGTTGAGCATGGTCGGGCACAGTGAACGGGCGCGACCCAGCAGGTCCTCACGCACGATATTGACCAGGATGCCGCTCGGGCCGATGTTCTTCTGCGCGCCGGCGTAGATCATGCCGTAGCGCGACACATCGATAGGCCGCGAGAGGATGTCCGAGGACATGTCGCACACCAGCGGAACGTCGCCGACTTCCGGCACCCAGTCGAACTCCAGGCCGCCAATGGTTTCGTTCGCGACGTAGTGCACGTAGGCCGCGTCCTTGGACAGCTTCCATTCGTTCTGACCGGGAATGGCGAAGTAGTCGTAGGGCTTGGCGGTGCCGGCCACATTGACATGACCGTAGCGCGAAGCCTCTTCAATAGCCTTCTGCCCCCAGATACCGGTGTCGATGTAGTCGGCAGTGCCGTCTTCCGGCAGCAGGTTCAGCGGGATCTGGGCGAACTGCTGGCTCGCACCGCCTTGCAGGAACAGCACTTTGTAGTTGGATGGGATGTCGAGCAAGTCGCGCAGATCCTGCTCGGCCTTGGTGGCAATGGACACGAACTCATCGCTGCGATGGCTCATTTCCATCACGGAGAGGCCTTTTCCATGCCAGTCGAGGAGTTCACCCTGCGCACGCTGCAGGACTGCTTCAGGAAGCGCCGCGGGACCGGCACAGAAGTTATAGGCTCTCTTGCTCACATCCAATCTCTCTGATCTGGTGGGACTGAAATCAAACACGGTAGGAGCGAGCTTGCTCGCGAAAAACCCGAGAGCGCAAGGGCGCATCAGGCAGCTCGCGTTATCGTTGACGATTTTCGCGAGCAAGCTCGCTCCTACAGGGGGCGGCGTTGTTCTTTCAAAGGGGACAAACAACAAGGGGGCGAATCTTCATCCGCCCCCTGTGTGTCCGCTTATTCCTGCGGTTCTTCTTCGTCTGCGGCAGCATCGAGGGTTGGCTCGTCGACGCTGTCATCGCCGGTTGCGATCACCTCGCCTTCGAACTCCTCACCTTCCAGCTCTTCGCCTTCGACTTCCGATGGTTCCTGGACACGCTCCAGGCCGACCAGTTTTTCGTCCTTGGCCAGCTTGATCAAGGTCACACCCTGGGTGTTACGGCCCAGGCTCGACACTTCGGCCACACGGGTACGCACCAGGGTGCCCTGGTCGGAAATCAGCATGATTTCCTCGCCATCGAGCACCTGGACCGCGCCGACCAGACGGCCGTTGCGGTCGTTGCTGACCATGGCGATAACGCCCTGGCCGCCACGCTTGTACTCCGGGAACTCGCTGATGGCGGTGCGTTTGCCATAACCACGCTCGGAAGCGGTGAGGATCTGGCTGCCTTCTTCCGGGATCAGCATCGAAATCAGCTTCTGCCCTTCCGGCAGGCGCATGCCGCGCACACCGCGGGCGGTACGGCCCATGGCGCGAACGTCGGATTCCTTGAAGCGAGTGACCTTGCCGCCGTCGGAGAACAGCATGACTTCACGCTCGCCATCGGTAATGGCCGCGCTGATCAGCACGTCGCCTTCGTCCAGCTCCAGGGCGATCAGGCCCACGCTGCGCTGGCGGCTGAAGGATTCCAGCGGGGTCTTCTTCACGGTGCCTTTGGCGGTGGCCATGAAGATGAAGTGACCTTCTGTGTATTCCTCGACCGGCAGCATGGTGGTGATGTATTCATCACTGTCCAGCGGCAGCAGGTTGACCAACGGACGACCACGGGCAGCGCGGGAGGCTTCCGGGATTTCGTAGGTCTTGAGCCAGTACACCTTGCCCTTGCTGGAGAACAGCAGCAGCGTGGTGTGGCTGTTGGCGACCAGCAGGTGGGCGATGTAGTCCTCATCCTTCACGCCGGTAGCCGATTTACCTTTACCGCCACGACGCTGGGCCTGGTACGCAGCCAATGGCTGGGTCTTGGCATAGCCACCGTGGGAGATGGTCACCACGCGCTCTTCTTCCGGGATCATGTCACCCAGGGTCAGGTCGAGGCGCGCATCGAGGATTTCGGTGCGGCGCACGTCGCCGTATTCGGCGCGGATCACTTCCAGTTCTTCGCGGATCACTTCCATCAGGCGCACGGCGCTGTTGAGGATGCGGATCAGCTCGCCGATCTGGTTGAGGATCTCCTGGTACTCGGCCAGCAGCTTCTCGTGTTCCAGGCCGGTCAGGCGGTGCAGGCGCAGTTCCAGGATGGCCTGAGCCTGTTCCGGCGACAGGAAGTACTTGCCGTCACGCAGGCCGTATTGCGGGTCCAGGGTCTCCGGGCGGCACGAGTCGGCACCGGCACGTTCAACCATCGCCACGACGGCGCTGGATTCCCATGGCATCTTGATCAGGGCTTCCTTGGCTTCCGACGGGGTCGGCGAGGCCTTGATCAGGGCGATGACCGGGTCGATGTTCGACAGCGCTACAGCCTGGCCTTCCAGGATGTGACCGCGTTCACGGGCCTTGCGCAATTCGAACACGGTACGGCGGGTCACCACTTCGCGACGGTGACGCACGAAGGCTTCCAGCAGGTCCTTGAGGTTCAGGATGCGTGGGCGGCCGTCGATCAGTGCAACCACGTTGATACCAAACACGCTTTGCAGCTGGGTCTGGGCGTAGAGGTTGTTGAGGATCACCTCAGGCACTTCGCCACGACGCAGCTCGATCACCACGCGCATACCGTCTTTGTCGGATTCGTCGCGCAGTTCGGTGATGCCTTCGAGTTTCTTCTCTTTAACCAGCTCGGCGATCTTCTCGATCAGACGCGCCTTGTTCAACTGGTACGGGAGTTCGGTGATGACGATCTGCTGGCGGCCACCGACCTTGTCGATGTCCTCGATGATCGAGCGGGCGCGCATGTAAATGCGGCCGCGACCGGTGCGGTAGGCTTCGATGATGCCGGCGCGACCGTTGATGATCGCGGCGGTCGGGAAGTCCGGGCCCGGGATGTATTGCATCAGCTCATCGACGGTCAGCTCAGGGTTGTCGATAAGGGCCAGGCAACCGTCGATGACTTCACCGAGGTTGTGCGGCGGGATGTTGGTGGCCATGCCCACGGCGATACCGCTGGAACCGTTGACCAGCAGGTTGGGGATCCGGGTCGGCATGACCGCCGGGATCATTTCGGTGCCGTCGTAGTTCGGCACCCAGTCCACGGTTTCTTTATGCAGGTCGGCCAGCAGCTCGTGCGCCAGCTTGGTCATGCGCACTTCGGTGTATCGCATGGCCGCGGCGTTGTCGCCGTCGACCGAACCGAAGTTGCCCTGGCCGTCTACCAGCAGGTAGCGCAGGGAAAACGGCTGGGCCATCCGAACGATGGTGTCGTACACCGCAGTGTCGCCGTGAGGGTGATACTTACCGATCACGTCACCGACAACACGGGCAGATTTCTTGTACGGCTTGTTCCAGTCGTTACCCAGCTCGCTCATTGCGAACAGCACACGCCGGTGCACGGGCTTCAAGCCATCGCGCGCATCAGGCAGTGCCCGACCGACAATTACGCTCATCGCGTAGTCGAGGTAGGACTGTTTCAGCTCGTCTTCGATATTGACCGGGAGGATTTCTTTGGCCAGTTCGCCCATGAGAAGCCTGATTCCTTTTTCGGGTGAAACCTCGTCGCATCCATATGGGACGAACGAAGCTCGCCGTCGCCGGCACACTGCCTGACAACGACTTACGACAAATCAACGAGTTATGACACGGATCTGCACGTTATGGACAACCCCTGGGGGCGGCCCTGGAAACCGCCGGATGTTATCACAATCGCCGCCACGCACCTATCCCCCTGATGCGCATGGAGACTAGTAATTTGACGGATGACAGGCTTGAAGAGGACCAGAGGGGCTCAGAGATGGGGTGGTGCTTTTTTTTGAGGGCGGATCCGAGGGTTTTATTGACTTTCCGGGCCAATCGGGGGCAAGCCCCCTCCCACACTTTAATTGTGAACAGTCAAAATGTGGCAGGGGGCTTGCCCACGATAGCCATTTCACAGACACCACAGCCCTCAATGCAGCCGCTTACGGCACATCAGCTTGGCCAATTTCGCCGTATCCGGCCGCTCAACCACGCCCTTCTCAGTCACGATCACATCGATCAGGTCGGCCGGGGTCACATCAAATACCGGATTAAACGCATTGACCTCCAAGCGCTGCCCCATGACCTCCAGCAGTTCACCGGGATCGCGCTCCTCCAAGGCCACATCGTCACCCGTGGCCATCATCAGGTCCAGGCTCGAACTCGGCGCCACCACCATGAAACGCACGCCGTGGTGCATGGCGCACACCGCCAATTGATAGGTGCCGATCTTGCTGATCACATCGCCATTGGCGGCAATGCAATCGGCGCCGACGATCACCCAGGTGATGCCCTTGGTCTTGAGGAGATGCGCGCCGGCGGAGTCGGCATTCACGGTGACCGGGATCCCCTCGCCCGCCAGTTCCCAGGCGGTCAGCCGCGAGCCTTGCAGCCATGGGCGGGTTTCATTGGCGTAGACGTGCTCGACCAAGCCTTCCAGGAACGCCGCGCGAATCACCCCGAGGGCCGTGCCGACACCGCCGGTTGCCAAGGCGCCGGAGTTGCCATGGGTCAAGATCGCCTGGGCATTGCCCTGATGCTTGCGAATCCGCTCAACGCCCAACTGGGCCATGACGAGGTTGGCTTCCCGGTCGCTTTCATGGATAGCGATCGCTTCGGCCTCCAGCACCGCCAGCGGATCGGCGTGCTTCTTGACGCGATCCAGGCGATCGCGCATGCGCTTGAGCGCCCAGAACAGGTTCGAGGCGGTCGGACGGGTATCGGCCAGTAGTGCGTAGTCCTCTTCCCAGGCGGCCTGCCAGTCACCGCCCTCGGCGATACGCTCGCGAGCGGCGAGCACCAGGCCATAGGCCGCGCTGATGCCGATCGCCGATGCGCCACGCACCACCATGGCGCGAATGGCCGCAGCCACTGCATCGACCGTGGAGCAGGCCACCCAGCGCTCCTGGGACGGCAGGGCGCGTTGATCGAGCAGGTGCAGCGTGCCATCACGCCAATCGATGGCCTTCACTTTCTCCGCTGCCAACAGTCGATCGCGCATCCGTCACCCCGTACTCATCAACAAAAGCCGCCGATTATAGCGATCCGCCAGCCAGGACGCTCGGGTATACTTCGCGCTTCTTTTATAGCTGCCCGGGAAGAAGCCTGCGATGACCTCCACTGCCGCCCCGCTCGACTTATTGCTACTGCCAACCTGGCTGGTACCTGTCGAACCCGCCGGCGTGGTGCTCAAGGACCATGGCGTGGGCATCCGCAATGGGCGTATCGCCTTTATCGGTCCACGGGCTGCGGCGTTGAAGCTGTCGGCCGCTGAAGTGCGCGAACTGCCGGGCATGCTGCTCAGTCCCGGCCTGATCAACGCCCACGGGCATGCGGCGATGAGCCTGTTTCGCGGCCTGGCCGATGACCTGCCCTTGATGACCTGGCTGGAAAAACACATCTGGCCCGCCGAAGCCAAGTGGGTCGACGAGGCCTTCGTGCGTGACGGCACCGACCTGGCCATTGCCGAGCAGCTCAAGGGCGGTATCACCTGCTTCTCGGACATGTACTTCTACCCCAAGGTCGCCAGCGATTGCGTGCACAACAGCGGCATGCGTGCGCAGATCGCGATTCCGATCCTCGACTTCCCGATTCCCGGCGCCGGCACCGCCGATGAGGCGATCCGCCAGGGCATCGAGCTGTTCGGCGACCTCAAGCACCATCCGCGCATCAAGATCACCTTCGGCCCCCACGCGCCCTACACGGTGTGCGATGCCAACCTGGAAAAGATCCGGGTCATCGCCGAAGAGCTGGACGCCGCGATCCATATGCATGTGCATGAAACCGCTTTCGAGGTACAACAGGCCGTCGAACAGACCGGCGAGCGGCCGTTGGCGCGCCTGGGACGCCTCGGCTTGCTGGGCCCGCGCTTCCAGGCCGTTCATATGACCCAAATCAGCGAGGACGACCTGGCTTTGCTGGTAGAAAGCAACACCAGCGTGATCCATTGCCCGGAATCGAACCTGAAACTGGCCAGTGGCTTCTGCCCGGTGGAGCGTCTATGGCAGGCGGGCGTCAATGTGGCCATCGGCACCGACGGCGCCGCCAGTAACAACGACCTGGACCTGCTGGGTGAAACCCGTACCGCCGCGATGCTGGCCAAGGCCGTCGCGGGTTCGGCCACCGCCCTGGACGCCCACCGTGCGCTGCGCATGGCTACGCTCAACGGTGCGCGTGCCATGGGCCTGGAAAGTGAAATCGGCTCCCTGGAAGTGGGCAAGGCGGCGGATATGGTCGCCTTCGATCTGACGGGGCTGGCGCAACAACCGATCTACGATCCGGTCTCACAGCTTATATATGCCACCGGACGCGATTGCGTGAAACACCTTTGGGTCGCCGGCAAGCAGTTGCTCGACGACCGGCAACTCACCCGCATGGATGAGCAACAGTTGACCACCACGGCCATTGCCTGGGGAAAACGCATCGGCGGGCACACCGAATAACGCTGGCTCTGAACCTGCGTGTTCAGGACCGACAAACCGATTTATCAGATTTAGAGGATTCACCATGAGCAACGTCGACCACGCCGAAATCGCCAAGTTTGAAGCCCTGGCCCACCGCTGGTGGGACCGCGAAAGCGAGTTCAAACCCCTGCACGACATCAACCCGCTGCGGGTCAACTGGATTGACGAACGCGTCAACCTGGCCGGCAAGAAGGTGCTGGACGTTGGTTGCGGCGGCGGCATCCTCAGCGAAGCCATGGCCCAGCGCGGCGCCACCGTGATGGGGATCGACATGGGCGAAGCGCCGCTGGCCGTGGCCCAGTTGCACCAGCTGGAATCCGGCGTGAGCGTGGAATATCGCCAGATCACCGCCGAAGCCCTGGCCGAGGAAATGCCTGAGCAGTTCGACGTGGTCACCTGCCTGGAAATGCTGGAGCACGTGCCAGACCCATCGTCGGTGATCCGCGCCTGCTTCCGCATGGTCAAGCCGGGCGGCCAGGTGTTCTTCTCCACCATCAACCGCAACCCCAAGGCCTACCTGTTCGCGATCATCGGCGCCGAATACATCATGAAGCTGCTGCCGCGCGGCACCCACGATTTCAAGAAATTCATCCGCCCGTCCGAACTGGGTGCGTGGAGCCGCCAGGCCGGGCTGACCGTCAAGGACATCATCGGCCTGACCTACAACCCGCTGACCAAGCACTACAAACTGGCCAGCGACGTTGACGTCAACTACATGATCCAGACCCTGCGCGAGGAGTAAGCCTGTGAAGTTGCGAGCGGTTCTCTTCGACATGGACGGTACCCTGCTGGACACTGCGCCGGACTTTATCGCCATCTGCCAGGCGATGCGCGCCGACCGCGACCTGCCACCGATCAACCCACAGCATATCCGCGATGAAATCTCCGGCGGTGCGCGGGCGATGGTGGCCGTGACCTTCTCGATGGACCCGGAATCCCCCGGCTTTGAAGAGTTGCGCCTGGAATTCCTCGAGCGTTACCTGAAGGGTTGTGCGGTCCACAGCACACTGTTCGACGGCATGGCCGAACTGCTGGAAGACATCGAGAAATCCAAGCTGATCTGGGGCGTGGTCACCAACAAGCCACTGCGCTTTGCCGAGCCGATCATGCAGCAACTGGGCCTGGCCGAGCGTTCGGCGCTGCTGATCTGCCCGGACCACGTGAAAAACAGCAAGCCGGATCCGGAGCCGATGATCCTGGCGTGCAAGATGCTCGGCCTGGACCCGGCCAGCGTGCTGTTCGTGGGCGATGACCTGCGCGACATCGAGTCCGGCCGCGACGCCGGCACCCGCACGGCGGCGGTCACCTATGGCTACATCCACCCGGACGACAACCCGCGCCACTGGGGCGCGGATGTGGTGGTGGATCATCCACTGGAACTGCGCAAGGTGCTGGATAACGCGCTGTGCAGTTGCTGATGGTTCGCCAACCCAGTTGACCTATGAAGATCCCCCTCCCACAGGGGATCTCCACCGGTCTCAAGTTTGGTGCTGAAACATGTTGAACTCTGTCGAGGCTTTTTATGTTTGATTACTCTGCACGTCCAGAACTGCTCAAAGGCCGGGTGATCCTGGTGACCGGCGCCGGTCGCGGCATTGGCGCGGCGGCGGCGAAAACCTACGCCGCCCATGGCGCCACCGTGCTGTTGCTGGGCAAGACCGAAGCCAACCTGGCCAAGGTGTATGACGAAATCGAAGCGGCCGGCCAGCCGCAACCGGTGGTGATTCCGTTCAACCTGGAGACCGCCCTGCCTCATCAATACGATGAGCTGGCCGCGATGATCGAAAAGGAATTCGGCCACCTCGACGGCCTGCTGCACAACGCCTCGATCATCGGCCCACGTACGCCGATCGAGCAGTTGTCCGGCGAGAACTTCATGCGGGTGATGCACATCAACGTCAATGCGATGTTCATGCTCACCAGCACGTTGTTGCCGCTGCTCAAGCTGTCCCAGGATGCGTCGGTGGTGTTCACCTCCAGCAGCGTCGGGCGCAAGGGTCGGGCTTACTGGGGCGCTTATGGCGTGTCGAAGTTTGCGACCGAAGGCTTGATGCAAACCTTGGCCGATGAGCTTGAGGATGTGGCAGCGGTTCGCTCCAACAGCATCAATCCAGGTGGCACGCGCACCAGCATGCGCGCCCAGGCGTATCCCGGGGAAAACCCGATGGAGCGGCCTGCTCCGGAAGAGATCATGCCGGTGTACCTGTACCTGATGGGGCCGGACAGTACGGGCATCAACGGCCAGGCGTTCGACGCGCAATAGGCCCTGAACACCGCGAAGCCGCTGTGGAAGCGGGCTTTTGTGGTGAGCGGGCTTGCCCCGCGCTGGGCTGCGAAGCGGCCCTAAAATCTGACACCGCGGTCTTTCTGTTAGATCGCGGTGACTCTATGGGGCCGCTTCGCAGCCCAACGCGGGGCAAGCCCGCTCACCACAGGTCCCGTCCCACATCAGGTGCGCAGGGTTAGTTTTTCACCACTTCTTCGAGGGTGAAACGGCCCAGCGGGTTTTGCAGGAAGTTGCTCACGTTCTTGCGTGAGATGTTGATGTACGGGCTGTAGTACAAGTCGATCCAGTTTACGTCCTGTTTCGCCAGCTTCTGCAGTTCCACATACATCTGCTCACGCTTGACCGGGTCCGCCTCGATGCGCGCTTGCGCCACCAGTGCCTTGACCTTGTCGTTCTTGTAACGGGTCATGTAGTTCTGGTTGGTGTCATGGCCCAGCACGAAGGTGGTCTTCTGGTCCGGGTCGAGGATGTCGTTGGTCCAGTACATCACCGAAATATCGTACTCACCGTCCACCAGCATCTGCCAGCTTTGGGTCGGATCGACCTTCTGCAGGTTGGCGGTCACGCCGACCTTGGCCAACTGGTCCTTGATGATCACCGCGATCTGCTCGTCGGCTTCGTTGCCGGCGTTGACCACATAGTTGAGCTTCAAGTCCTTCGCGCCAGCCTTTTCCAACAGTTTCTTGGCGGCGGTCGGGTCATACGGGCGTTGCAGGTTGTTGGCGTAGTGGAACAACGAGCCTTTCGGAATGTAGGAATAGGCCACCGTGCCCTGACCGTAGGTCGCGGTTTTCACCAGCGACTGCTTGTCGATGGCCATGTCCAGCGCCTCGCGTACTTCCTGCTTGGCCAGCAGACCGTGGGCGTGATTGATCAGCAGGTGATCTTCACGGGTGGACGGGTCGGAGTGGATCACCACGTTCTTGTCTTTCTTCAGCTCTTCAACCCGGGAAAACGGTACGAAGATCGCCGTGTCCAGCTCGTTGTTCTGCACCATGCGCATCCGCGTATTGTCGTCGGTCACGGAGACCCACTCCACGCCATCCAGGCTGACCTTCTTGGCCTGCCAGAAGTTCGGGTTCTTCTTCAGGATGACCCGGTCGCCCTTGCGCCATTCGTCCACGGTAAACGCGCCGGAGGTCACCGGATTTTCCGAGTAGGCGTCTTCACCCATTTTGGTCATGGCTTTTTCCGACAGGATCGAGACCGTCGGCGAGGCCAGTTGCGAGAGGAAAGCCACCGCCGGAGTCTTCAGCGTGACGACCAGGGTGTGCGGGTCTGATGCCTTGGCTGTGTTGATCAGGTTGAAGGGGTCAGCCCACAACGAAGCCTTGTTATCGCGGATGCGCAACAGGCTGAACGCTGCATCCTCGGCGGTGATCGCCGAACCGTCGGAGAACTTCGCATCGCGCAGCTTGAAGGTGTAGGTCAGGCCGTCCTTGGAAATATCCCAGCTTTCAGCCAGGCCCGGCTCCATCTTGGTGCCCAGGTTGTCCACGCGTACCAGGGTGTCGTAGACGTTGGCAAATACCCAGGTATCGCGGTTTTGCGCGCTTTTGATCGGGTCGAACGTGGTGCTGTCTTCACGGCAGCCGATGGTCAGGACGCCGGCGGCTTGCGCCAATCCGGCAGTGAGGGACCACGCGGTCAACGTAGCAGCGGCGAGCAACTTCAAGTGGCGCGATTGCATGTCATAACTCCTTGTTCATGATGGGCAGGTAGGGTCAACGGTTCTTCAAGCACGCAACTGTATCGATGCTCGTGCAGGGAATGGGTAGGCGGCAATACCACGGAACACATCGTCCGGGCGTACCGGCAACGCGGGTGGAAGGCACAGCCCGTAGGCAAATTCAGCGGGCTCGGCGGCTCGCCAGGCAACGGCTGCGTCGGCAAGGGCCGGTGCGGATCGATCTCCGGAATCGCCTCGATCAACGCCGCCGTATACGGATGGCGCGGCGAGGTGAAGACCGCTTCCACCGGCCCTTCCTCGACGATCTTGCCCAAGTACATCACCGCCACGCGGTCGCACAGGCGCCGCACGATGGCCAAATCGTGGGCGATAAACAGGATCGCCAGGTTCATGCGCTGTTGCAGTTCCAACAGCAGGTTGATGATCTGGCCCTGGATCGATACATCCAGGGCCGCCACGCATTCATCGGCGATGATCAAGCGCGGCTCCACCGCCAGCGCCCGGGCAATACCGACACGCTGGCATTGGCCACCACTGAGGGCGCCGGGTTTGCGACTGGCCAGTTCGGGGCGCAGGCCGACCAGGTCAAGCAGTTCGTTGACGCGAGCCGGGATACGCTCTGCCGGGACTTTGCGCTGCACCCGCAGCACCTCGGCGATGGTTTCGCCGATGGTGTGGCGCGGGTTCAACGCGGCGTAGGGATCCTGGAAGATCATCGCCGTTTCCTGGCGCAGGCGCACGATGTCGATCGCGCTGCCATGGGCCATGTCGATGCCATCGAATAGCACCTGCCCGGCACTGATCGGGTTGAGGTGCAGGATCGCGCGGCCCAGGGTGCTTTTGCCGCTGCCGGACTCCCCCACCAACCCCAGGGTTTCACCGGCTGCAAGGTTCAGCGACACACCGTTCACCGCCTTCACCCACTGCTTGTTCAGGCCGAACACCCCCGTGCCGGACGCGGCGAACCGCACCTCGAGGTTCTTGATCTGCAACAGGCTCATGGGCGTGCTCCCAACGGGTAGTGACAGGCCACGCGCGCGCCTTCGGGCAACCGTTCGGTGCACAACGCGCCGACCTGCGGGCAACGCGGGTTGAAGCGGCAGCCGTCGGGTAACGCATCGAGCAAGGGCGGCTGGCCGGGGATGGTACGCAGCAACCCAGGACCACTGCCGTGGGTCGGCTGGCAATCAATCAGGCCGGCTGTGTAGGGGTGTTGCGGATGGGCGAGCACGTCGTACTTGCTGCCGTGCTCGCACAGGCGCCCGGCGTACATCACGGCGATGGAATCACAGGTTTGCGCAACCACGCCGAGGTCGTGGGTGATCATGATGAGCGACAGGCCGCGCTGGTCACGCAGGTCCAGCAGCAGGCGCAGGATCTGCGCCTGCACGGTCACGTCCAACGCCGTGGTCGGCTCGTCGGCAATCAATACGTTCGGGTTGCAGCCCAGGGCCACGGCGATCATCGCGCGCTGGCGCATGCCACCGGAAAATTCATGGGGATAGTTGTCGACCCGTGCCTGGGGATCGGGAATGCCCACCTGGCGCAACACTTCGATGGCTTGTCGGCGCGCGTCTTTTTTCGACGCGCCCTGATGCAGGCGGATGCCTTCGGCGATCTGATCGCCGATGCGCATCAAGGGGTCGAGGTGGCTGCTGGGGTTCTGGAAGATCATGCCCAACTGCCCGCCACGCACCGCCCGCATGCCGGCGTCATCCAGTTGCAGCAGGTCCTGGCCCGCCAGGCGTACCGCACCGCCCTGCACGCGCAGGTTGGGCGACGGCAACAGGCGCATCAAGCCACGGCAGGCCATGGTCTTGCCCGAGCCGCTTTCACCCACCAGGCCGAGGATCTCGCCTTCGGCCAGGTCAAAGGACACGCGGTCGACCAAGGTCACATCGCGCCCGGCGTTGTTGGCGATCACGCTGAGGTCTTGCACCTGCAGCAGGCTCATGAGCGATCCCCCAGCACTTGCGCCACACCATCGGCCAGCAGGCTGAAGCCCATGGCCAGGGTCACGATGGCCAGCCCCGGAAAGGTGCAGATCCACCAGGCCGTGGTGATAAACGCCTGCCCTTCGGCAATCATCGTCCCCCACTCCGCCGTCGGCGGTTGCACGCCCAGGCCCAGGTAGCTCACGGCGGCACCGTTGAGCAGTACCAGCACCGCGTCAGACATGGAAAACACAATCGAGCCAAACATCGCATTCGGCAGCAAATGTCGGAACAGAATGCGCCCATGGCCAAAGCCCAGGCTCTTGGCCGCCAGGGCGAAGTCGCTTTCCTTGAGCACCAGGATCTGTGAGCGGATCAGCCGCGCATACGACACCCAGCCCACCAGCGCCATGGCGATATAAAAACTCTTCAGGCCCGGACCGAGGATAGCCATGATCGCCAGCATCAACACCAGGAACGGGAACGCCAGGATCACATCGATCACGCGCATGCAGAAACTGTCGAAGCGCCCGCCGATATAGCCGGAAACCGCGCCGACAAACGTGCCGATCATGAACGGGAAAATCACCCCGATAATGGCCAGTTGCAGATCGACGCGCGCGCCCCAGATCACCCTCGAAAGGATGTCTCGACCGTAGTTATCCGTACCGAATGGATGGGCCAGGCTCGGCCCCAGCAAGCTGATGTCGGTGTTCTGCGCGATCGGGTCATAGGGCGCGATCCACGGCGCACATAGCGCCAGGACCAACCATACCAGCAGGATCAACAGCCCCCACGCGGCCGTCAGGCGGCCATTGCGAAAGCCAAACCGCAGACGCAGGCGCCATGGGGCAATCAGTGGACGGCTGCTCATTGCATTTTCACCCGAGGGTCGAGGGCCACCGTGACCACGTCGGCGATAAAGTTGACCACCACCGTCGCGCACGCCAGCACCATCGCCACGCCCTGCACCACCATGTAGTCGCGGGTAAAAATGCCGCGCACCAGCAACTGGCCGATGCCGGGAATGGCGAACAGGCTTTCGATCACGACGGTGCCGCTGATCAGCCAGCCAATATTCACCGCCAGCAGGTTGACCGCCGGCACCAGGGAATTGGGCAACACATGGCGACGGAACACCGCAGCTTCCGACAGCCCACGGGCCCGCGCGGCAGTGACGTGGTCGGCCTGCAGCTCCATCAACATGCTCGCCCGCAGGTTGCGGACCAGCACCGCCGACAGCGCCAGGGCGATGGTCAGGCACGGCAAGACCATATGGTGCGCCTTGTCCAGCCAGGTACGGCCGTAGCCGGACACCGGGAACAGGCCCCATTGCACACTGAGCAGCAGGATCAGCATCAGGCCCAGCCAGAACGCCGGCATGCCCAGGCCCACGGTGGTGAACACGCGGATCAGGTTGTCCGCCCACCCGCCTTTATTGCGCGCCGCCCACGTCGCCAGCGGCACCGCAATCAGCAGTGCCAGCACCACACTGCCAAGCACCAGCACCAGGGTGGGTTCGATGCGGGTGACGATCAATTTCAAGGCGTCGACTTTGTACAGCAGTGATTGGCCGAGATCGCCCTTGAGCAGGTTCTTCAGGAAATAGAAATACTGCTGCCACAAAGGCTGGTCGAGGCCGTACTGGGCGCGGATTTTCAGCAAGGCATCCGGCGTGCTGCGCGAGCCCAGCAGGGCCCGCGCCGGGTCGCCAGGAATCGAGCGCACCAGCACAAACGTGATCAGGCTGATGCCAAACAGTACCGGCAGCAATTGCAGTGGCCGGGACAGTACAAAACGGTAGCGCGCCAGGTTCATCTGTCAGCCTCGGTGGCGAGCGAGAAAGTCCAACAGTACCGGAAAATAAGCCTGTGGCTCTTCATAGAACGGCATATGGCTACTGTTGGGAAATACATGCAGTTCGGCGTGTCTGGCCGCCATCTTCATGCGCATGGCGCAGGCTGGGGTGAGTTCGTCGTGCTGGCCGGTGGTGATCAGGATCGGCATGTTGAAAGCGGCCATCTCGGGGATGCGGTTCCAGTCCTTGAGGTTGCCGACGTAGAGGAATTCGTTGGGACCCTGCATGGTTTCGTAGGGGCCCATGTTCCAGTCGCCGAGGGAGCGCTTGACCGGTTCGGGCCATTCGTCCAGGCGGCAGACGTGGCGATAGTTGAGCAAGGTGATCGCGGCCTGGTACTGCGGGTGATCCAGGGTACCCATGGCTTCGTGGCGTTGCATCATCGCCACGGTCTCACTGCCCAGCGCGCCGCGCAGGCGTTCGAGTTCTTGAGAAAGATGCGGGATGTCGCCGACGGTGTTCTCGAGGATCAGGCTTTTCAGCCTGTCGGGGTAATGGATGGCGTATTCGATGCCCAGCCAGCCGCCCCAGGAATGCCCGAGCAGGTGCACGCGGCCGAGGCCAAGGGCTTGGCGTACGGTTTCGACTTCTTCGACATAACGGCGGATTTCCCACAGGGAAACATCGGTCGGTCTGGCTGATGCGCCTGTGCCAAGCTGGTCGAATGCAACCACTCGCAGGTCATGGTCCTTGAGCCAGCCATGGGCGTCGCGCAAGTAGTCACACGGCAGGCCCGGCCCGCCGTTGAGACACAAGAGCACCTCATCGCCTTCGCCGAAGCTGTAGACCACGAGGTTGTGGCCATCGACTTGCACGTTGTACTGCTGGTCGGGGGCAATTTCACGCCACATGCATACATTCCTTGTGTTGTATCGGCCTGGCGGGCAGCGGCCGTTTATCAGGCCAACACTACCGAGGATGCCGCGCGTCCATAACCTGGTATTTCTTATAGGTTTGGCCTGGCAGTCCTTCGCCGGGGCGTGGCATTCTACTTGCAGGAAGTGGAGATTCAAATGAATTCGGGAGCAGAACGGATGCTGGCCAAGCTAACTGCCTTCAATCAACGTCTGATGCCGGGCAGGAGCCTGGATGAGCAGATGGACAACACTTTTATCCTCGCCCAGCAATTGGGCTTCGATGCACTGGTATACGACTACACCCCGGTGCCGATCGACCAGGATGGTGCATTGATCACCCCCTCGGTGCTGGAGCTGCGCAACACGCCGACCGATTGGCATGCGCTGTGGTGCAGCAAGGGTTTCTACCAGATCGACCCGGTGCAACACCTGGCTCTGCGCACGGTATCGCCGTTCGTGTGGTCCTACGAAGCCAAGGCTGACACGGCCCTGCAAACCATCATCGACCCCTGCCACGCCCCCGTTTCGTCCTACCTGCACGACCAGCAACTGACCTGCGGCGTCAGCGTGCCGATGCATCTGCCCCGTGGCGGCTTCGCGTCACTGACCGGCTTGCGCACTGGCAAAACGCCTGCCGTGCTGCAGGACGCGCAGCAGACCTTGTCGGACTTCAGCCTGATTTCCCACGCGTTGCAGGAAGCGGCCTACCCGCTGTTCGGCAAGGAGCTGCGCACCTACCCGCACATTCACCTGACCAAACGTGAACGCGAATGCCTCAAATGGGCCGCCGACGGCCTGACCGCCGCCGAAATCGCCACGCAACTGAGCCGCTCACTGGCCGTCGTCACCCTGCACCTGGCCTCGGCGATGCACAAACTGGGCGCCAAGAACCGTGTGCAGGCGGTGGTCCGCGCCACCCATTACCGCCTGCTGGAAGACTGATCCCCCGGCAAAACCTAGCTGTTTTGCTAGTTACCTAAATCTCGTCCGCAGACTATCGTGTCCCTGATCATTTTTTCAGGGCAGGGCAGGAAATGGACTTCATCGAAAAAATCCGCGAAGGGTATGCCGCGTTTGGCGACTACCAGACCTGGTACCGCGTCACTGGCGACCTGGCCAGCGGCCGCACGCCGCTGGTGGTCATCCACGGTGGCCCGGGCTGTACCCATGATTATGTCGACGCGTTCAAGGACGTCGCGGCCAGCGGTCATGCGGTCATCCACTACGACCAACTGGGCAACGGCCGCTCCACGCACTTGCCTGAGAAAGCCCCATCCTTCTGGACCGTCGATCTGTTCCTTAAAGAACTGGACAACCTACTGGACCACCTGCAGATCAGCGATAACTACGCGATCCTTGGTCAGTCCTGGGGCGGCATGCTCGGCAGCGAGCACGCAATCCTGCAACCCAAGGGCCTGCGTGCGTTTATCCCGGCCAATTCACCGACCTGCATGCGCACCTGGGTCAGCGAAGCCAACCGCCTGCGCAAGCTGCTGCCCCAAGGCGTGCATGAAACCCTGCTCAAGCATGAAGCCGCCGGCACCTACCTCGACCCGGAATACCTCGCCGCCTCGCGGGTGTTCTATGACCAGCATGTGTGCCGGGTGAACCCATGGCCGGAAGAAGTGGCGCGCACCTTCGCCCAGGTCGACTCGGACCCCACGGTGTATCACGCCATGAGCGGCCCGACCGAGTTTCACGTGATCGGCAGCCTGAAAGACTGGAAATCCATTGGCCGCCTGTCGGCGATCAAGGTGCCGACCCTGGTGATTTCCGGCCGGCATGACGAGGCCACGCCACTGGTGGTCAAGCCGTTCCTGGATGAGATCGCGGATGTGCGCTGGGCGCTGTTCGAAGACTCCAGCCACATGCCCCACGTGGAAGAACGCCAGGCGTGCATGGGCACCGTGGTGAAGTTTCTGGATGAGGCGTGCTCTGTTCCGCACACAGTCCGCAAGGCTGGTTGAGTTCCTAATGTGGGAGGGGCGGTGCGACGATTCGACTTGCTCCCGATAGCAGAGTTTCAGCCACTGTATTTGTGACTGACCCACCGCTATCGGGAGCAAGTCGAATCGTCGCACCGCCCCTCCCACATTTTCAGACCTCTGTGGTTTCAGCGTGTGCGGCTTTCCTTGGCTCCTGCGCCACCAATGGAATTTCCTTGCCCTCGGCATCAAATAACTTGCCACCCCTGAAATAGTCCCCATCACGCAACGCCGCTACGTCGTGGAAACACAAACTGCGCTCAGTCCCCGCTACAAACACCGACTGCTGGTCCGAATTGCCTACGGTGAAATGGTTGAACGCCAGGTTCAGCAGGATCGCCATGATCGCCGACGAACTGATACCCGAATGGAAAATGGTCGCGAACCAGCTGGGGAACTGGTCGTAGAAACTCGGTGCGGCAATCGGGATCATGCCAAACCCGATGGACGTGGCGACGATGATCAGGTTCATGTTGTTGCGGTAATCCACCTTGGACAAGGTGCGAATACCACTGGCCGCCACGGTACCGAACAGCACAATCCCGGCACCGCCCAGTACCGAGGTCGGCACCGCCGCGATCACCCGCCCCATAAATGGCAGCAATCCGAGGATTACCAGGAACAAGCCGCCGGTTGCCACCACAAAACGACTCTTCACTCCGGTCACCGCCACCAGGCCAACGTTCTGGGCGAAGGCACTCTGGGTGAACGAACCGAAGATCGGCGCGAACATGCTCGACAGCATATCGGCGCGCAGGCCGTTACCCAGGCGCTTGGAGTCGACCTTGGTATCGATGATTTCCCCCACCGCCAGGATGTCGGCCGAGGTTTCCACCAGTGTCACCATCACCACGATGCACATGGAAATGATCGCCGCGATGTGAAAGGTCGGCATACCGAAATGGAACGGCGCAGGGAAACCGAACATGGGCCCCTGGCTGACCCCGGAAAAATCCGCCATGCCGAGGAACACCGCGATCACCGTGCCGATCACCATCGCCAGCAGGATCGACAGGCGCGAGATGGTCGCGCTGCCGATCTTGCTCAATAGCAGCACCAGCACCAGGGTCAACGCCGCCAGGCCGATATTGGGCATGCTGCCGAAATCCGCCGCGCGGCTGTTACCGCCCATGGCCCAGCGCGCCGCCACGGGCATCAGGGTCAGGCCGATTGTGGTGATCACAATACCGGTCACCAACGGCGGGAAAAACTGGGTGATCCGCGAGAACACCGGGGTGATCAACAGCCCGATAAACGACGCGGCCATCACCGCGCCGAGAATCGCCGGTACCCCGCCGGCGCCATCGCTGCCTACAATCGCCACCATGGTTGCCACACCGGCAAACGACACGCCCTGCACCAGCGGCAACTGACAGCCAAAGAACGGCAGGCCAAGGGTTTGCAACAGGGTGGCAAGGCCACCGGCAAACAGCGACGCGGCGATCAACAGGCCGATATCCGCCGGTGACAACCCGGCCGCCTGGCCCACGATCAACGGTACCGCGACGATGCCGCCGTACATGGTGAGCACATGCTGCAGGCCGTAAGCCATGTTGGCGGCGACGCCTAGATTCTCATCTTCCGGCCGTTGCGGTGACGCCTTCGGGATAGTCATGGTGAGGGGTTCTCTGTTTTTGTTGTGGTGACACTGTATGCAATGTTTAGACTGGATGTCCATAGAGTTGTATACAATCAATCGAACAAGATACCCTCCATCGGCGTTACAAAAACAATCTGGCCGTGATGAGCCAGAACGCCAAAGGACACAGAAACCATGAAAAAGGCATTACAGGGAGCCACCGTTGCACTCACCCTCCTCGGCGGCGGGGAGGCCGTCGCGGTGGAATGGATGAACAACAGCGTAGGTTTTCGCTACGGCCAGCAATTCACCAATCCGAATAACCCCGACGAATTCAGCAAGCGCATCTACAGCGTTACCCACGCCAGCGGCTACCGGTATGGCAGCAACTTCCTGAACCTGGACGTGTTCCTGTCCGACAGCCGCGACCCGCGCAAGGGCACCGACCACGGTGGCAGCGAGGTGTACGCGGTGTACCGGCATCAGTTGTATGCGTCACGGGTGCTGGATGTGCCACTGGGCACCGGGCTGATCAAGGATTACGCGCTGACCCTGGGCTTTGATGCGAACCGCAACAACAACGTCGCGTCGGCGAAAAAACGCGCACTGGTGCTCGGCCCGACATTGAAGTTCAACACCGTGGGCGTGCTGGACCTGAGCCTTCTGTACTACAAGGAGCGCAACCACACCGGCATCCCCGGTGCACGGGAGTCGAACCACACGTTTGACGACACCTACATGCTCAACCTGACGTGGATGCGCCCTTTCGAGATCGCCAACCATGCGGCGAAATTCCAGGGCTTTGTGAACTACGTCGGGGAAAAAGGCGCGGACTACCATGGCCGTGACACGGCACCGGAAACCCTGATGCGCAGCGCGCTGATGGTCGCGGTGCGACCGGGCAAGAGCGTGAAGCCGAACCTGTACCTCGGGGTGGGTTACGAGTACTGGCACAACAAGTTCGGCGTGGACGGCGGCCTGGGCAGCCGTACGTCAACGCCGACGGTGAACATGGAAGTGACGTTCTAGGCGGCGGCCAGTTCCGACTTGTCTGCTTTCGGCCGCGCCAGCCAATAGCCCAAGACGGCCAAGGGCGCGGTCGCCAGCATCACGATCGCCGTGATCAGCAACGGTTGCTCGATCATCGATGACACCAACAGGCTGCTGAGAAAGCACAGGCCCAATTGCAGGGTGTTTTGCAGTGCCGCCGCCTTGCCGGAATGTTCTGCAAACGGCATCAGCGCATTCGCCACCACGATCGGGTAGCTGGCGCCGTTGACCAGCGCCATCAGGCAGAACGGAATCAGCAAGGTGGTGAGCGTCGGCACGGTCAAGGTGGCGACCAGGTACAGCGCCACCATGCTGATGCAATAGGCCAGCAGCAACCACGGCAACAGCGTCTTGCCCTGGAAACGCTGCAAAGCGCTACGGCAACTGTAGCCACCCACCAGAAACGCCAATGTCGGCAGCACGTAGCTCAGGCCGATGTCATTCGGGCTATAGCCCATGTCGCCGAGGATGAAGGGTGAAGCGGTCAGCCAAGCGAAGAAACTGGCCGAGCAGGCGGCGAAGATCATCACATTGCCGGTAAACACCCGGGAGGTGAGCAACTGCCAATAGCCAAGGCGCGAAGGTTCGTCTTCCCGCGTCTGAGGTTTCGACACGGAGCGCAGGAACAACGTCGGCAGCAACAACAGCAACGACACCCCCAGCAATACGCCAAAGATGGCTTGCCAACCGAAGTGGTTCAGCACCATCGCACCCAGCAGCGGCGCCAGCGCCGGTGACAACGACATCAACGGCATGATGCTGGCGAACACGCGGTGGGCCTTGTCGGCCGGGTAGCGGTCGATCACCAGCGCCTGCCAGCTCACGGCCGCAGAACACACGCCAATCGCCTGCATAAAGCGCAAGGCCAGCAACTGCGGCGCGGTCTCGACCCAAAACATCCCCGCGCAACCCACCACAAACAGGCTCAAGCCTGCGAGCAGGATCGGCTTGCGCCCCAGGCGGTCGGACAACGGCCCCCACAGCAACTGCCCCACGGCAAAACCCGCGAGGAAGATACTCAGGCTGGCGCCCACCGCGCCCGCACCAATCTGCAACTGCTCGCCCATGGCGCCGAACGCCGGCAAATACATGTCCATGGCAAGGTAACCGAGCATGCTCAGCCCCGCCAGATACCAGGTGAAACCAAAAGAATTTTTCATTGAAACCTTGTTAATCCTGCCATCAAACTATTTGCTGACTGCCGCCCATTATGAAGCTGACAGTTTTGCTGTGAAGCGATAATAATTGGCGGCTGTTATCAATAATTTTGAAGGCAACCCTCATGTGGTCCGAATACTCCCTGGATGTCGTCGATGCGGTAGCGCGCCATGGCAGCTTCAGCGCCGCCGCCCAGGAATTGCACCGCGTGCCGTCAGCCATCAGTTATACCGTACGTCAACTTGAAGAGTGGCTGGCGGTGCCGTTGTTTGTGCGCCGGCATCGTGATGTGGAGCTGACACCCGCCGGCCGTCTGTTTATCGACGAGGCCCGCGGGGTAATGAAAAAAATGCTCGGCACACGGCGCCTGTGCCAGCAGGTGGCCAATGGCTGGAGTGGCCAGTTGAAGGTGGCCGTGGATTCCATCGTCAAACCCCAGCGCTGCCGACAGTTGGTGCTGGATTTCTATCGACAGTTTCCCGAGGTGGAATTGCTGCTGGAATACGAGGTGTACAACGGTGTGTGGGATGCCCTGGCGGATGAGCGCACCGATATTGTCATCGGTGCCACCAGCGCCGTGCCAGTGGCCAGTCACTTCACCTTTCGCGATATGGGCTTATTGAATTGGCTGTGCGTGGTCAGCGCACGGCACCCGTTGGCGGCCATGGAAGGGTTGCTCAATGACGACCAACTGCGCCCCTTCGCCTCGCTGTGCATGACCGACACCTCGCGCAACCTGCCCAAGCGCGACACCTGGACCCTGGATAACCAACGCCGGTTGGTAGTCCCCAACTGGGCCTCTGCCATCGATTGCCTGCGCGATGGCCTGTGCGTCGGCATGGCACCGGCGCATCAGGTATTGCCGTGGATCGAACGCGGTGAATTGGTGGCGCTGCAACTGACGCGCCCGTTCCCGGCCAGCCCATCGTGCGTGGCCTGGGCACAGAGCAAACTGTCCCCGGCCATGGCGTGGTTGCTGGAATACCTGGGGGATACCGAAACCATGAACCAGGAGTGGCTCAACGGTCCTGCCGTAGCAGCTGTCGAGCCCTAGCGAGGCTGCGTCAGACGCACTGCCGATTCAAGCCCGAGGCTCGACAGTTGCGGTCAGGAATCTAGTTCAATAGCCGAGTGAGGGCCCGCACGATCATCTCCACCTCCTTGGCATCCAGGGTCAACGGCGGCAGCAGGCGAATGACCTTGCCCCGCGTCACGTTGATCAGCAGCCCATGCTCCTGGGCAGCACGCTGGGCCAGGTCGCGATAGGGGCTGGCCAACTCAACACCGATCATCAGGCCCTGCCCCCGAATCGCCAGCACCTGCGGATGCTCTTCCAATTCCATGCGTAACCGCGCCAGCAAGCGCTCGCCCTGTTGTGCAGCGTTCTGCAACAAGCCTTGCTCTTCGATAATGTCCAACACCGTGCAGCCCACCCGGCACGCCAGCGGGTTGCCGCCAAAGGTGCTGCCATGACTGCCCGGCGTGAAAAGTGCGGCTACCGCTGCCCTGGCCAGGCACGCACCGATGGGCACGCCATTGCCGAGGCCTTTGGCCAGGGTCATCACATCCGGGACAATGCCTTCATGCTGGAAGGCAAACCAGGCGCCGGTGCGGCCGATGCCGGTCTGGATTTCGTCGAGCATCATCAGCCAGCCGTGCCGTGTGCAGTGGTCACGCAGGGCTTGCAGGTAACCCGGCGGCGCTGGCAGTACACCACTTTCGCCCTGGATGGGCTCCAACAAGACCGCCGCGATACGTGTGCCAAACGTCTGGGTGATTGCCTCGATCGCCGCCAGATCACCAAACCTGACCTTGAGAAAATCCCCCGGCAAACGTTGGAAACCCAAGCGCACCGAGGGGCCATCGCTGGCCGCCATGGTACCCAGCGTACGACCATGAAAGGCATTCTCCATCACCACCACCAAGGGCTCTTCGATGCCTTTTTTCCAGCCATGCAACCGCGCCAGTTTCAGCGCCGTCTCGTTGGCTTCGGCGCCGGAATTATTGAAGAAGGCACGGTCCAGGCCGGACAGCCGCGTCAGGCGCTGGCCCAGACGTTGTTGCCAGTCGATGCTGTAGAGGTTGGAGGTGTGCAACAACAGGCCGGCCTGCTCGCTGATGGCCGTCACCAGTTTCGGGTGGGAATGCCCGACGTTAGTCACCGCCACACCCGCCACTGCGTCCAGGTATTCGCGCCCCTGCTGGTCCCACAGGCGCGTGCCGAGGCCACGGGTGAAGCTCAGGGCCAGGGGTTGATAGGTGGTCATCAGGCAGGCGGCGGTCATGGTGGCGGACTCCAGTGCATCGTTGAGATAGCAACAGTATCGTTAGCCATCCCAGCTGGATAAACTGCGCCCTCCTGCAATGACTTTAAACCAGGACTTGATAATGGACCTGTTCCAAGCGATGTCGGTGTACGTGAAAGTGGTGGAGAGCGGCAGCATGACCGCCGCCGCCCACGCCTGCGGGATGTCGACCACCATGGTCGGCAACCACCTGCGCGCCCTCGAACAACGCCTGGGCGTCAGCCTGCTCAAGCGCACCACCCGCAAACAGAGCCTCACGGAGTTCGGCGGCCAGTATTACCAGCGTTGCCTGGAAGTACTCGGGCTGGTGGCAGACTCCGAGCAATGGGCCGAACAGGCCCACGGCGACATCCCCAAAGGTACCCTGCGCATCACCGCGCCACCGGCGTTCGGCACTGAACGCCTGGCGCCGGCCTTGAGCGAGTTTTCCCAACGCTACCCGCTGATCAAGCTGTACGTGGTGCTCAGCAACCAGCGCATGGACATGGTCGACAGCGGCTTTGACGTGGCTATCCGCCTGGGCGAGCTGGAACCCTCAAGCCTGATCGCCCGACCAATGCAGGACTACACCATCACCCTGTGCGCCTCACCGGACTACCTGGCCCGACGTGGTACACCCCAGACACCCGAGGACCTGCAACAGCACGACTGCCTGGCATTCGCCTACCCTTCCACCGATGACTGGCGCAACGCCGACAAGCTGTGGCGCATGACCGGCGCAGAAGGCGAAGTGGAAATCCCGGTGTCCGGCTCGCTGACCATCAATAGCTCCCAGGCCTTGCGCCAGGCCGCCGTGCAAGGCATGGGGATCGTCATGCTGCCGGATGCCCTGGTGCAGCCCGACCTGCAAACCGGCAAGCTGGTGGCCTTGCTGACCACCTATCAACTGCCCAGCCGGCCCATGCATTTGCTGTACGGCCAGGACCGTTATCGCTTGCCGAAGCTGCGCGCCTTTGTGGACTTCGCCATGGAAAAGTGGGCGCGCTAGAAGCCCACGCCCAACTCGCGCAATCGCGCCGCCGTCTGCTCGGCAGACACGTGGTGAATGCCTTGCCAGCCGAGGGCGACGGCCGCTTCGATATTGCCGGCGACATCATCGATAAACACCACCTCCCCCGGCTGGATATCCGGCAGGTACACCCGTACCTGGCTGAGGCTCGCGTGGTAGATCGCCGCGTCGGGCTTGATCAGCTTCAACTCGCCAGACACCACGATGTTGCGAAATTTCCGAAGGAAGGGGTAATTGGCGAGCGCATAGGGAAAGGTCTCGGCCGACCAGTTTGTGAGCCCGAACAGTGGCATGTTGGCCTGATGCAGCGCGTTGAGAATCGCCACGCCTTCGGGCAACGGGCCACGCAGCATTTCGTGCCAGCGGCCGTAATAGGCCGTGATCAAGGGTTCATGCTCGGGGTATTGATCGATCAGGATCTGTGTGGCTTCGGCCAGCGGCCGCCCCGCATCCTGCTCGGTGTTCCAGGCCTGGGTACAGATGTTATCGAGGAACCATTGCCGCTCTTGATCGTCGGCAATCAGTTTGCGATAGAGGTGCTGCGGGTTCCAATCGAAGAGAACACCGCCGAAATCAAAAACGACTGCACGAATCGTCATCAGATCCTCCGTTAGCATGGTTTGAGAGCTGAGGGAGTCTGGCAGATTTACAAGGAGGGAGGTGCGCGCCGGAGCGTAAGACGGATCTGAAAAACCAAAAAAACAAATATGGGAGGGGGACACGCCTCCTCCCACATTTTTAACCGCGTTTAGGCTTGGACCAGACCCTTGATCTTCACGGTCGGGTTCACATCAGCCTCGTAGTCCACACCATCGATTTCAAAGCCGAACAAGCGCAGGAACTCAGCCTTGTAGCCGGCGAAATCACTGATCTCGTCGACGTTCTCGTCGGTGACCTGGTTCCACAGTGCCGCCACGGCGTCCTGGACCTTCGGTTCCAGTTCGGCCAGGTCGGCGCGCAGGCGGCCGTCGGCGTCAAGCTTCGGTTCGCTGCCGTACAGGCTGTCCTTGAACAGGCCGTAGACCTGCTCGATGCAGCCTTCGTGGGTGCCCTGCTCTTTCATCACTTTGAACAGCAACGACAAGTACAGCGGCATGATCGGGATCGCGGAGCTGGCCTGGGTGACCACCGCCTTGAGAACCGATACGCGGGCGTCGCCCTTCAGTGCAGCGAGGTTGTCGCGCAGGGTCAGGACTTTCTTGTCCAGGTCTTTCTTGGCTTCGCCGATGGAGCCATTCCAGTAGATGTCCTGGGTCAGCTTCTCACCGAGGTAGGTGAACGCGGTAGTCTTGGCGCCTTCGGCCAGTACGTCGGCATCACGCAGGGCGTCGATCCACAGCTGCCAGTCGGCGCCGCCCATGACATTGACGGTGCCGTCGATTTCTTCCTGGGTTGCAGGCTCGAGGGTAGTGTCGACCACAACGCCTTTGTCGGTATTGATACCGCGCAGGGTCACAGCCTTGCCGATTGGCTTGAGGGTGGAGTTGTAGACTTCACCGGTTTTTGGATCAGTACGCCGTGGCGCGGCCAGGCTGTAGACGACCAGGTCGATCTTGCCCAGGTCTTTCTTGATGGTTTCGATCGTCAGGCGCTTGATCTCGTCGGAAAACGCGTCGCCGTTGATGCTCTTGGCGTACAGGCCTTTTTCAACGGCAAACTTCTCGAACGCAGCGCTGTTGTACCAGCCGGCGGAGCTCAGCTTGCCTTCTTCGCCTTCTTTCTCAAAAAACACGCCCAGGGTGTCGGCGCCGCAGCCAAACGCTGCACTGATGCGCGCGGCCAGGCCGTAGCCGGTGGAAGCGCCAAGGACCAGCACCTTCTTCGGGCCGTCTTTGATGGCGCCGTGCTCAGTTACGTAGTCGATCTGTTCCTTGACGTTCGCTTCACAGCCAACAGGGTGAGCGGTCACACAGATAAAGCCACGAACCCGCGGTTTGATGATCATAAAATTTCTGCCTCTTCCAAGGTGCCGAAGGCCAATGGTGGCCATTCAACTTCAATCGTACCGGTCTATGACGTCCGAAAAACCGAAGCGTCACGATAGTCGCAAATCTTCTGTTTACAAAATCCAATCCACACGAGCCCACCAGGTTTAAAGACTGTGTCGAGCCTTCACAATTTTGCACTATTTAAAACGCCAATCCGCTGCTGGACGCCTTATCATGACGAAGATGTTTCATTATGTTTCAAAACCCCACCACTCGCGGCCACGGATCCGGACCTGTCGAATGGCGTCCTTCTGGAGCTGAGTTGCATGAACAAGTCTGCTTTGCGTAAGAAAGCGGTATCGGTCGCCTGGGTACTCGGCGTGTTGCTGATTATCGATGTGTTCCCCGAAACCACGCTGGTGTTCCTCTGCCTGGTACTGGTGTGCGGCGTTTACGACTTCCTGCGTAACGGCCTGTATGACAAGCCGACCGTCAAGAAATACTTTATCGGCAGCGGTCGCAACACTTGGCTGCTGGCCCCGTTCAACACCCTCTTCGACCTGTTGAGCGCGCGTAACCGTCACGTCTACACGATGGGCGACCTGCCACCGGCCTGGCGCACAGACCTGCAACAGGTGCTCGATGACGCCATGGCCCACAAGGATGAAATCATCGGCTACCTGGATGAACGCATGGCCGAGAAGAAGCGCGGCATGTTGTTTTTCCAGTGGTACGGGCGACCGATCGAAACCACCCTGGATATTCCTGAACTGCGCAAAAAACTGCCGTTCGTGAAAACCATCGGCGTGTCGGTGTTCAACGAGAACCGCTCGACGTCCTTTCACTTCGGCCCCCTGCGCATGATGTTCCGCGTGCTCTACAACATGGCACCGGCGCCCCATCACGATGGCGTGTACATCCAGGTCGGCAAGCACAAGCACTACTGGCACGACGACCCGCTGTTTATCTTTGATGACACGCTGATGCATGCGTCCTTCAACAAGAACGACGCCAAGCGCTACTGCCTGTTTATCGACATCGTACGGCCAACGCCGCTGCCGTCGGTGCTTAACGCCGTCATCGCGGGTTTTGCCGGGCTGGTCTTTACCCTGCGTCGGGTTTTCTACAAAAACTGGAAGCTGATTGAGTAAGTTCTGCGGCATGATGGTGTTGGACGGTATTTGCGCTCGGCCCTGCGCCTGAGGTAAATATCCGGCTCGTGCGCCCTAACCTGCGCCCACCATTCTCACGTCATCGCACCTCGACAGGTGCGGTGGCTGCGTTTTCAAGGAATCAGAATGCCCCAACGCCAAGTCATCAATGCCTCCGTCAGCCCCAAGGGCAGCCTCGAAACCCTGTCCCAACGTGAAGTCCAGCAACTGAGCGAAGCCGGTACCGGCAGCATCTACACCCTGTTTCGCCAGTGCGCCCTGGCGATCCTCAACACCGGCGCCCATATCGATAACGCCAAGACCATCCTCGACGCCTACAAGAACTTTGAAGTGCGCATCCACCAGCAGGACCGCGGCGTGCGCCTGGAGCTGTTGAACGCCCCCGCCGATGCTTTCGTCGATGGCGAAATGATTGCCAGCACCCGCGAAATGCTGTTCAGCGCCCTGCGGGACATCGTCTACACCGAGAACGAGCTGGACAGCCAGCGCATCGACCTGAGCAACTCCCAGGGCATCACCGACTACGTATTCCACCTGCTGCGCAATGCCCGCACCCTGCGTCCGGGCGTGGAACCGAAGATCGTGGTGTGCTGGGGCGGGCATTCGATCAATACCGAAGAGTACAAATACACCAAGAAAGTCGGCCACGAACTCGGCCTGCGCAGCCTCGACGTGTGCACCGGTTGCGGCCCGGGCGTGATGAAAGGCCCGATGAAGGGCGCGACCATTTCCCACGCCAAACAACGCATTACCGGCGGGCGCTACCTGGGCCTGACCGAGCCGGGCATCATCGCCGCCGAAGCGCCGAACCCGATCGTCAACGAACTGGTGATCCTGCCGGACATCGAAAAACGCCTTGAAGCCTTCGTGCGCGTGGGCCACGGCATCATCATCTTCCCCGGCGGCGCCGGTACGGCCGAAGAGTTCCTGTACCTGCTGGGCATCCTGATGCACCCGGACAACCGCGACGTGCCCTTCCCGGTCATTCTCACCGGGCCGAAACAAGCCGCGCCGTACCTGCAACAATTGCATGCCTTCGTCGGCGCCACCCTCGGCGAAGCCGCGCAGGCGCACTACCAGATCATCATCGACGACCCGGCCGAGGTGGCCCGCCAGATGACTGCCGGCCTCAAGGCGGTGAAGCAGTTCCGCCGTGAGCGCAACGACGCGTTTCACTTCAACTGGCTGCTGAAGATCGACGAAGGCTTCCAGCGCCCGTTCGACCCGACCCACGAAAACATGGCCAGCCTGCAACTGAGCCACGCACTGCCGCCCCATGAACTGGCAGCTAACCTGCGCCGTGCGTTTTCGGGAATCGTGGCGGGTAACGTGAAGGACAAGGGCATTCGCCTGATCGAAGAACATGGCCCGTACGAGATCCACGGCGATCCGGCCATCATGAAGCCACTGGATGAGCTGTTGCAGGCGTTCGTTGCCCAGCATCGCATGAAGTTGCCGGGTGGCGCGGCGTATGTGCCGTGTTATCGCGTAGTGCAGTGAGCTCGCCAGGTAATTTGCTTACAGCCGCCAGGCTTTACTGGCGGTCGGTCATAGTTTGTATCTCTTTGCGCCATGGGTAAGCGTGCGGGCGGGCTGAGTTCGGACTAGGTTTTCATGACCCCGACTCATCCTCCACCTGAAGAGCGACCTATGGACCAACGGATATTGTCCTCCACCACTCCTTACCCTAAGGTAAGGAGCATCATGTTGGAGATCTTTACCATGGCGACCGCCACACTTACCTCAAAAGGGCAAATCACCATCCCCGTCCAAGTCAGGACCGCACTTGGCCTGGAAACAGGCGACCGCGTCGAGTTCGTCGAAACGGAAGATGGCAAGTTTTCCATCATTGCAGCGAGCAAGACTGTCCATGACCTCAAGGGGCTGGTCCGGAAGCCTGCAAGGGTCGTGTCCATTGACGACATGAACCGCGCCATCGCAGCACAGGGAGCGAAGGCTGGATGATCGGACTGGATACCAATGTACTGGTGCGCTACGTCACCCAGGATGATCCCGTTCAATCCCCCAAGGCCTGCGAATTGATCGAATCCCTCACCACGCTTTCGCCAGGGTTTGTCAGCCTGGTGTCCGTGGTGGAGTTGGTATGGGTATTACAGAGCTGCTACCAATGTGCCAAAAATGACATTGTCGTCGTTCTGGAAACACTGCTGCGCACCCGTGAATTGACCGTCGAACATGCCGAGGTCATCTGGCAGGCGCTTCGACGGTTCACGGCCAACAACGCCGATTTTGCCGATTGCCTGATAGAGCGCTGCGCCCACGCGGCCGGGTGCGAATACACCGCTACCTTTGACCTCGGTGCGGCCAAGGCAGCGGGTATGAAGCGTCTGGGCTGAGCGGCAACATTGCGGCAAGGGGCAGGCTTTGGTAAAAGTCGCTAATCCCTGAACGAGAGAACGCCCCACGTGCGCACGCTTCTTCTTGCTGCCCTGGCCCTGACGCCGTCCCTCGCCCTGGCCGAGATCATCTGGCCCGACCTGCCAAAGAGCTGCTTCGTCAGCGGGCGTTCTGCCACTAGTGTGGATGTGGACGCCGGCTGCGCAGCGTTCCTGATCAATGTGCAAGGCAAGGCCGCAGGTACGCCGATCAAGGTGGATATTCCCCAATATGCTTTTCACATCGACGAAGCCAGCGGCAAAGAGACACCGGTGATCATCATCCAGGCCGAAGAGAACGGAGAGGTCAAGGCCGTGGGATACAAGGAACTGGGCACCGATCAACTCGGTGCCGCGCTGCTGCGGGAAGTACGGCTCCTGGGTACAAAAAAGCCCTCCTAGTCGGGGCTCAACGAACCCAGCCCCCCACCTGCCAGTGATAGCCATCATTGCGCTGCACCCAATGCGGATGCACATAACGATAGCCTTCTCGCACCGGCTCCCAATGGCCGTGTACGGCAACGTAGCGCCCGCCTTCCCAGCGCCAGTAACCACGTGACCATATGTAACCTTCACGTACGGCAGGCTCGACTTCGATGATCTGGGTCGGCGGCGGTTGTGGCGCGACCACCTCGACATATTCACGCTGTACAGGCCGGCGCTCATGCACCACGCGCTCCTGCACACACCCGGACGCCGCGACCACAACGGCCGCTAATGCCGCGTAACGTAACAACATACAACCCCCTCGGGCGTTATCGCCCAACACCTGCACCGGTAAAAATGCCCCCGTGTTTCAGCCGTGCTCCTGCTCAGGCCTGGGTACTTTTTTAACAGGTTGTGTCTGTCGGATTGCTGAAGCAGCACGCATCAAGGGTGACCGAAGCGTCCCAACACCGCTTCGACAAAGCGTCTCAACTTGGCCGTACGCTGGCGGTTCGCCGTGTAGACAAGGTGCATCGGCCGGCTCGGCGCTTCAAAGTTCGGCAGCACTCTCACCAATTCGCCCCCGGCCAATGCCCGGCGCAAGAAGTCTTCCGGACCGAGCACGATGCCAAAACCATCCAGCGCGGCGGACATCAAGGCCCTGCTTTCATTGATCTGCAAGCGACTGGCAACCTGCACCTTATAAGGCGTCGAAGCCTGGTAGAACACCCACTCGCGATCCGCCGGCCGCGACCAGAAGGCGTAGCCGAGACATTCGTGATGTTCAAGGTCCGCCGGGGCCTGCGGGGTACCGCGTGCCGCCAGGTACTCCGGCGACGCGCAGACCACCAGGCGGTAAGGTGCCAGTGGCCTGGCTGTCAGGCCGGTGGTCGCCAGGGGGCCGATACGAAAAGCGGCTTCATAGCCCTCCTCCACCAGGTCCACGAAACGGTCGGTCAAGTGCAGGTCGATTTCCACATCCGGGTTGTCGCGCAGGAACCCGGTAATCAACGGCATCAGGCTGTAGGATCCGAAGGTGACGGGCGCGGTGATTTTCAGCTTGCCGCGCGGCGTGTCGTTCATGATCTGCGCCAGTGAATCGGCAGCCTCGGCTTCTACCAGGATATGTTTGCAACGCTCGTAGTACGCGCTCCCCAGCTCCGTCAGGCTTTGCCTTCGTGTGGTGCGGTTAAGCAAGCGAGCGCCCAGGCGCTGCTCCAGCGCGGTGACATGTTTGGCCACCATCTGCGGCGACATGCCCAAGCGTTCGGCAGCCCGCGCGTACGAGCCCAACTCAGCAGCTATCACAAAGGCATTCATGCTCGACAGGCGATCCATCACTCCCTACTCCCAGTAACAACATCCACACTAAAACGACGATTTATCGCCGATTGGTTGCCAATCATCATAACCGCTCCCCCATTCATTGGAGCAAGACCATGAAGATTGGTGTTATTGGAGCAGGCTTTATCGGCCGCGCCGTGGCCCAACTGGCGCTGGCGGCCGGGCACGAAGTGATGTTGAGCAACTCCCGTGGCCCCCACACCATGAGCAGCGTAGTGAGCGGCATACTCGGCGTGCAGGTGGGCAGTGCCGACGACGCCGCCAAATTCGGCGATGTGGTGCTCGTGGCGATCCCCCTGGAGCATTACCGCAGCGTCCCGGCGCAATGGCTGGAGGGCAAGACTGTGATGGATGCGAATAATTACTACCCGAACCGCGACGGCCATATCCCGGTACTGGATCGCTTCGAATCCACCACCAGCCGGTTGCTCGCCGAGCATCTGCCCCATTCACATGTGGTGAAAGTGTTCAACGCGATCTTCGCTCCCGACCTGACGCAGGACGCGCGCCCCCACGGTGCCCCCGACCGCCGGGCGTTGCCGGTGGCAGCGGATGACGCCGCAGCGAAGGCACGCGTCATCACGCTACTCGACGAATTGGGTTTCGACGCCGTGGATGCCGGCAGCCTGGATGACAGCTGGCGGCTGGAACGCGGCAAGCCTGCCTATTGCGTCCCGCTGGACCAGGCTGGCTTGAAAGCAGCGCTGGCCGCCGCCGAGCGTACGGTTGAACTGCCGCCTGTCGAACGCACCCGCCGTTAGACACGCATCGAAAAAGCCCGCTGACCGTTACCGGTTCAGCGGGCTTTTTGTTACCGGCAAGGTCCTGACCCAGGACCTCCCCAGCGGCTTACAGCGCCAGGTCAGACGCCGGCTTGCTCGGCTCAGCCGCAGGCTTGGCAGCCTCGGGCGCCTTGACAGCAGCCTTTTGCGGAATCACAGGCGGTGCAGGCAGTTGCAGGATATTGGCGGTGTAGGCCCATTCCTTGGCAACAGCCTCAGGACTGTCGTTCAGCTTGGTGCCGTAGCTAGGCACGATCTGGTGCAGTTTTGCCTGCCACTCAGGGGTCGCAACCTTGTCCTTGAACACTTTCTGCAGCACGGTCAGCATGATCGGAGCCGCGGTGGACGCGCCTGGCGATGCACCCAACAGGCCTGCAATGGTGTTGTCGGCGGAGCTGACCACCTCGGTACCGAGTTTCAGGACGCCGCCCTGCTCTTCGTCACGCTTGATGATCTGCACGCGCTGGCCGGCCTGCCACAGGCGCCAGTCGGATTGCTTGGCGTTCGGGAAGTACTCCTGCAGCGCCTTGAAGCGGTCGTCATCCGACAGCATCAGTTGGCCGGCGAGGTACTCGACCAGTGGGTATTCACGAATACCGACTTTGGTCATTGGCCAGATGTTGTGGGTGGTGGTGCTGGTCAGCAGGTCCAGGTACGAGCCTTCTTTCAGGAACTTGGTCGAGAAGGTGGCGAATGGGCCAAACAGAATCACGCGCTTGCCATCCAGCACGCGGGTGTCCAGGTGCGGAACCGACATCGGTGGCGCGCCAACCGAAGCCTTGCCGTAGGCCTTGGCCAGGTGCTGCTCGGCGACGGTTGGGTTATCGGTCACCAGGAACGAGCCGCCGACCGGGAAGCCAGCGTATTCCTTGGCTTCAGGAATGCCCGACTTTTGCAGCAGGTGCAGTGCACCGCCGCCCGCGCCGATGAACACGAACTTGGCGTCGGTTTCAGTCTTGGTGCCGTCTTTCAGGTTTTTGTAGCTGACACGCCACGAACCGTCGGCGTTCTTGGTGATGTCCTGCACTTCGCTCGACAGTTTCAGGTCGAACTTAGGCGTGGTTTGCAGGTGAGCGACGAACTGGCGGGTGATCTCGCCGAAGTTCATGTCGGTACCCAGCGGGCTCCAGGTGGCCGCGATTTTCTGGTTCGGGTCACGCCCTTCCATCATCAGCGGAACCCACTTGGCGATCTGCGCCGGGTCTTCGGAGTACTGCATGCCGGCGAACAGCGGGCTCGCTTGCAGGGCTTCGTAGCGCTTCTTGAGGAACTTGATGTTGTCATCGCCCCACACAAAGCTCATGTGCGGCGTGGAGTTGATGAACGAACGCGGGTTCTTCAGCACGCCCTGCTGGACCTGCCAGGACCAGAACTGACGGGAGATCTGGAACGCTTCGTTGATCTCGACCGCTTTCGGGATCTCAACGTTGCCGTTCTTGTCTTCCGGGGTGTAGTTCAGCTCAGCCAGGGCCGAGTGACCGGTACCGGCGTTGTTCCAGCCGTTGGAGCTTTCTTCGGCGACGCCATCGAGGCGCTCGACCATTTCCATCGACCAGCCCGGCTCCAGCTCATTGAGCCAGACACCCAGGGTTGCACTCATGATGCCGCCGCCGATCAGCAGCACATCGACTTTCTTTGTCTCTTCCGCGTGAACGGACGTGATCCCCATCGACAAAGCCAGCCCCAGCAGGGCAGTGTTTACTTTTTTAAACATCAGTAGCACCTATGATAAAACGCCATCCGCCCCACCGCCCCTGATCATGGGCAACCCTCAATCACGCTGCGCCAGGCAACGCACCGCGGGGTTTGCACATTCACTCGGGGACCGCAGGGTGGGCACACAAGGCCGACGTATCGACCTCACTTTTATGTCCCTTCTGCGCTGACTTCTTATCATTATTGGCTTCAGCTACCTGGGCGACAGCCAAACGCCGGGACGTATACGGGTGTACGTACCGGGGAAAGACCAGACCAAGACGGCGCGCAGAATATCACGCCACACGGCGTTTATGCGTCGTTTGACCAATTGACAACTCTAAATCGCCGGTTTTAACGCGCGAGTGTCAAGTGTGGCAAGCGCGACCTGAGGTCACAGGGCAGGAACTCTCGGGCAAAAGGCTGTTCTAGACTCCTTCGTCGCTGCTTGCGTAGCATCGACGCACTCCCTCGTACCACCTTTCATCACAGAGCGATCCATGTCTATCCACCAAACTCCCGGGCACGTACTGCCCGCGCGCAGCGCCGCCAAAATGGAAGCCGCCATGGCCGTGGGCGCCTTCGCGATCGGTACCGGCGAATTCGCCATCATGGGCCTGATGCCCGACATCGCGCAAAACCTGGGTTTAAGCGAACCCCAGGTTGGCCACGCCATCAGCGCCTATGCCCTCGGCGTCATGGTCGGCGCCCCACTGCTGGCCATCCTCGGCGCCAAGCTGCTGCGCAAACACATGCTGCTGTTGCTGATGGGCCTGTATGCCCTGGGCAACCTCGCCACTGCGTTCACCCCGACCTTCGGCTCGTTGGTGGCGTTCCGCTTTATCAGCGGCCTGCCCCACGGCGCCTACTTCGGCATTGCTGCCGTGGTCGCCTCGAGCATGGTGCCCAACGACAAACGCGCCGGCGCCGTGGCGCGGGTAATGATGGGCCTGACCCTCGCGATGCTGCTCGGCAATCCTATCGCCACCTTCCTCGGCCAGCACCTGGGCTGGCGCTCGGCGTTTGCACTGGTGAGCGTGATCGCCCTGTGCACCATCGCCCTGGTCTGGCAATTTGTGCCCCATCGCCACGACGAACAACGCAGCGACCCGCGCAAGGAACTGCGCGCCTTCACCAAACCCCAGGTGTGGATGGCGCTGTCCATTGGCGCCATCGGCTTTGCCGGTATGTTCTGCGTGTTCAGTTACCTGGCACCGACCATGCTGGAAGTAACCAAGGTATCCCCCCAGTGGATTCCATTTGGGCTGGCAGCATTCGGCGTGGGCGGGATTATCGGCAACATCGCCGGCGGCAAGCTGTTTGATCGCATGCAGTTTCGCGCCGTGGGCTGGATATTGGTGTGGTCGATGGCCGTGTTGCTGTTCTTCCCCTTCGCGGCGGCCTCGCTATGGGGCGTGCTGCTGAGCATGGGCCTGGTCGGCACCATGGTCTCGTTGGCCGCACCGCTGCAGATCCGCCTGATGGACATCGCCCACGAAGCACCGAGCCTGGCGGCAGCGTCCAACCATGCGGCGTTCAACCTGGCCAATGCGCTGGGACCATGGTTTGGCGGGATGGCGATTACGGCTGGGTTTGGCTGGACCAGCACCGGCTACATCGGCGCGGCGACGGCACTGGTCGGGCTGGGCATTTACCTGATAGCACGGCGGATGCAGGGAGGGCATTAAGCTCAAGCCCCAGGGCTACCAGCACATTTCAATCGCCATGAACAGTTAAGAATCGGCGCAATGAGACTATTTCATTTCCGTTCAGGTAAAGTTCAGGTTGGATCCAATAAGCACAAGCTGTAACATATCCGTCATATTTATTCCCAATGACAAGGACGTGTTTTGAGCTTTCCTGACACAGGTGTATTGCAAAGTTTTCCGACGACCCTCACTCATCGCAATGCAACGATCTTCACCACCGACACCGCCGACCACAAAACGCAACAGGCGATTCAGGACCTGATCGACACGCGCCACCAACTGACAGATCGCATCAGCGCACCGCTCAAAGGGATGGAAGCCAACCTGTTCGCTAAATCCCAGCCGCTGGACAGCCTCAGGCCCAAATTGCGCGTGACCTTCGGGCGCGCCAAGCGGGACGGTGCGTTTGACTGGCCGGTCGAAGAAGTCATCAACACCCTCGGCGCCCAGAAACGCGGTGCGCCGGTTGCTGGCATATATGGGTTCGGTTATCGAAAGTCAGCGCTTGGCCTGATCCAGGAATTCTTCATCTTTACCGAGATGCTGGAGGGCCACCTCAATGGCCTGGAATGGCTCAAGCAGGAGCGTGACATCCAGAGCCTGATCACCGCGTCGTTCAAACTGTTGCACTGCCTGCACAGCAAAGGCGTGGTGCATATGGACTTCTGGGCAAACAATGTGATGATCAACCTGGAGCAGCCGACGCACGCCAAGGCCATCGACCTGGAAAACTGCTTTCTCACGCCAACGGACTACTTGACCGAGGTACTGGCGTTTCAATTTGGGTTCTATTATCGGCGGGAAATTTTCCGGTTCATGATCGAAGAGGATTACGACCGGAGGGTGCTGCAAGAACTTGGCAACTACGACGGCATTGATCGCCGTCGTTTTGACGAAATCTACACCTCAAGCAAACATGAGAACATCAGCCGCCGCGCCAGGCGCGAGATTTTCCATAATGGGGTTGTGGTAACGAGCTGACTCACCTCCCCGGCGACAAGGGCGCCTGCCCCCCGCCGGGCCATATGCGCCATCAATCATCATGCAACAACCCCGTCCCATATTCCCCATAACTACTCCCCAGGCCACTGCCGCCAAAATTGGTTTTGGCAGCCTTGCTGGAGCTGTGGTCACCAAACGCCTGGCATCCGCCTGAAAAGCAAGGGTCGCCACTCATGCCCGGCGCACCCGAAGAACAAGCGCCCAACAGCAACGTGCTCGTAATCATCACGACTTTGACGAGGTTCGAAATCATTTTTTCAGTTCCCTGTGGACTGGACCGTGGGGGCTTCTCTTGAGAAAGATCGTAGACCTCAACGGCGGAAGGAATTATGAAACTTTGCTGGGGGACAGGGAGGGTTCAGGTTGCCGGCTGGTTGATCGACGGAGGCCGGGTCAAACACAACCGCGAATGGGCAGTAGCCAACTGGTCCTACCTGATCGCATGTCGGGCTCGCAGTGATCGCCTGTAAATCCTCGGCATATTCCATACACGGCAATGTCCGCGTTCGAAGTGGTGAATACCGCAAAACAAGCGTCTCCCACAGCCTAGATCCATCCCTGATAAACTGCGCCCAATTCGCCTCGTTGACTCAGATCCCCAATGTCCCTACACACTGCTACTTTCTCCCGCCGCTTCTCCGTCGCCCCGATGATGGATTGGACCGACCGCCACTGCCGGTTCTTCCTGCGCCTGCTCTCCAAACGCGCCCTGCTCTACACCGAGATGGTCACCACCGGCGCAATCCTCCACGGCGACCATGACCGCTTCCTGCGCCACAACGAAGCCGAGCACCCGCTCGCGCTCCAGCTCGGCGGCAGTGTCCCCGCAGACCTGGCCGCCTGCGCCCGTATGGCCGAGGCTGCCGGTTACGACGAAGTGAACCTGAACGTCGGCTGCCCGAGCGACCGCGTCCAGAACAACATGATCGGCGCGATCCTGATGGCTCACCCGGCCCTGGTGGCCGATTGTGTGAAGGCGATGCGTGATGCGGTGTCGATTCCGGTAACGGTGAAGCACCGTATCGGCATCAACGGCAGGGACAGTTATGCCCAGTTGTGTGATTTCGTCGGGACGGTGAAGGACGCCGGCTGCACCAGTTTCACCGTGCATGCGCGGATTGCGATTCTTGAGGGCTTGTCGCCGAAGGAAAACCGCGACATTCCGCCGTTGCGGTATGACGTGGCGGCGCAGTTGAAGCAGGATTTCCCTGAGCTGGAGTTTATTCTCAATGGCGGGATCAAGACGTTGGAGCAATGCCATGAGCATTTGCAGACGTTTGACGGGGTGATGCTGGGCCGCGAGGCTTATCACAATCCGTATCTGCTGGCGGAGGTGGATCAGCAGTTGTTTGGCAGTGAAGCGCCGGTGATCAGTCGGGCTGCGGCGTTGGCGCAGTTGCGGCCTTATATTGCTGAGCATTTGGCGACTGGCGGGACGATGCATCACATTACGCGGCATGTGTTGGGGTTGGGCACCGGTTTCCCTGGGGCGCGCAGATTCAGGCAGTTGTTGTCGGTGGATATTCATAAGGCTGCGGATCCATTGGCATTGCTGGATCAGGCTGGGGCTTTGTTGGAAGGGCGTTGATTGGATAGCTTGCAGGGGGTCAGTTGGTTATTGGATGAGCCGACACACTACCATCGGGGGCAAGCCCCCTCCCACATTTGGTGCGGTGTCTGCCAGGGAAGGAGTCAGTTGGCATGAAGGCGCTATCCAAGTGTCATCGGGCAGTCGGGTTGAACCTGTCGGCCGTTCTGGCCTCCTATTCAGCAGTACCGCCGGGCATTCAAACGGCTGTTTTCAGGTTGTTGCCCTCGCAAACGATCGAACGCATTTGCGCCCTTGAGCGCCTGCCAGCGCTCGGGTAATGTCATCAGACCCATAGGACAGAGCACGCCCATGACTTCCAAGCTGGAACAACTCAAGCAATTCACTACTGTCGTAGCCGATACCGGCGATTTTTCTACCCTCGCCAAGCTCAAGCCCCAAGACGCCACGACCAACCCTTCCCTCCTGCTCAAGGCCGCGTCGATTCCAGGCTATGCCAAGCTGCTGGATGAGTGCGTGCAGGATTGCAACGGTGATGTCGGCCTGGCCAGCGACCGTTTCGCAGTGGCCGTGGGCCAGGAGATCCTTAAGGTCGTGCCAGGACGCATCTCCACCGAGGTGGATGCCCGCCTGTCGTTCGACACTGATGCCGTACTCAAGCGCGCGCACCGTCTGATCGACCTGTACGACAAAGCTGGGGTTAGCCGTGACCGCGTGCTGATCAAGATCGCGTCCACCTGGGAAGGCATCCGCGCGGCGGAGAAGCTGGAAAAAGAAGGCATCCAGACCAACCTGACCCTGCTGTTCTCGTTTGCCCAGGCGGTGGCGTGCGCAGAAGCCGGCGTGTTCCTGATTTCACCGTTCGTAGGCCGTATCTACGACTGGTACAAGAAAGCCAATGGCAACGACTACACCGGCGCTGATGATCCCGGCGTGCAGTCGGTGACGCGCATCTACAACTACTACAAGGCTAATGGCTACAAGACCGTGGTGATGGGTGCGAGTTTCCGCAACCTGAGCCAGATTGAAGAGCTGGCCGGCTGTGATCGCCTGACCATCAGCCCGGACCTGCTGGAGAAGCTGGCGGCGGATGACGGCAAGCTGGAACGCAAGTTGTCGCCAGGGCACGCCGGAGAAGCGCGAGTGCATCTGACTGAAGCGCAGTTCCGTTGGGAGTCCAACGAGGATGCGATGGCGACTGAGAAGCTGGCGGAGGGGATTCGTCAGTTTGCCCGGGACCAGGAGAAGCTTGAGGCACTGTTGTCCGCCAAGCTGTAAACGGCGCAGGCGGCAAAAAGGGCGGTACCTGTGAGGGTACCGCCCTTTTTTGCTCTGTTTGTCCCCTAAGTAGCAGCTGCCGAGCGCAAGCGAAGCTGCGTCTGCGATGTGTCAGGCAGGCCGCTGACGCAGCCTCGCTTGCGCTCGGCAGCTGCTACGTGCAGGCGATCCCTGGGATCAGTGACGCTCGAGGGCGTTGACGAGGTCGTGGAAGGCTTCGCGGTTGGACTCGTTGAGGCCCATCAGGATCTTGTGCGCTTCCAGCACCTTGACCCGTACGATTTCCTCGGACTGGTCCTGGGACGGCAGGTCGGTGAGGCATTCCGGGCACGGGATCGGGCGATCAACGATGTTGAACACCTGGTCGAAGCCCATGGACTGCAACAGACGGGTGATGTCTTCGTGGGTGGTGACGACGGTCGGCAACAGGCCGACCTTCTGCCGGGACAGAATGGACAACTTGGCCAACAGCCCAAGGGTGGTGCTATCGATGCTGCGGGTTTCGGTCAGATCGATCACGATCGCCGAGAAATTCAACGCCGTGAAAATCCGCTCAATCGTCGCATCCAGCGCCGAACACAAGGTCAGGCGCACTTCACCGACAAACTTCAGGACGAAGGTCCCGTCTTGCTCGGCGAATTGGATTCTTCCGGTACTCATCAAAGATTCCTGCTCAACACCAATAGGGCGATATCATCCGGCATCTCCCCTAGCGTGGCCAATCCAAAAACCTGCCGCAGGCCATCCAGGCTGCCGCCCGCCGACTTGACCTTCTGGGGCAAGGCGGCTTCTTTCTCTTTGAGTGTAGGCTCTGGAAGAAGGTCCAGGATGCCGTCGGACATCAGCGTCAGGCTGAACGTCGGCGGCAGCTCCAGGATGTGGTCTTCGTAGGTGGCTTCATTGAACAAGCCTACGGGTAGGCCACGCCCTTCCAGGTAACGCACACTGTCGGGAGTGTATAAAACAGGCATCGGCAGGTGGCCGCCGATGCTGTAGGTCAAAAGACCGGTTTCTTCATCAATCACGCCACCCACCATCGTCACGTGCTTGCCCAGCTTGCAGCTGATCAAGCCACGGTTGATGTGACCCAGCACCTCGGAGGGGGTGAACTCCGGCAAGGTGCCATTGCGCTTGGATTCGAACAACAGCCGTGTGGTCATGAACTTCAACAACACGGTGACAAAAGCAGAGGAAGCACCATGGCCGGAGACATCGGCCAGGTAGAACGCGACACGCCGCTCGTCTACGCGGAAATAGTCGACAAAATCACCCGACAGGTACAGCGACGGGATGATTTGGTGGGCAAACTGGAATTCGTCGATGGTCCAGGGGCTGACCGGCAGCATGTTCATCTGCACCTGGCGACCGGCGTTCTGGTCTTCCTGGAGCAGGTTAAGGCTGGCTTCGAGTTCGCGGTTGGCGGTTTCGAGCTTTTCGCGGTAGCGCTGGTTCTCGACCAGCAGGCGCGCACGATCCAAGGCGCGGCGCACAGAGTGCTCCAGTACCGCCAGGTCTTCGAGGGGCTTGATCAGGTAGTCGGCAGCGCCCAGACGCAAGGCCTCGACGGCATCGTTCATGACGCCGGCACCGGACACGACAATCACCGGCGTCTGCGGGGCAAGCTCGGTCACCTGGCGAATCAGCTCCAGGCCGCCCATCTGGGGCATGCGCAGGTCGCAGATCACGAGGTCGGGCTGGTCGCGCTCGAATACCTGGAGACCCTGTTGGCCATTACTGGCCTGCAGGACGCTGAAGCCACTGTCTTCCAAATAGGCCGCAAGGCTCGCGCGCACTACTTCGTCGTCATCGATTATCAGCAGCGTGGCACTGGTTTTTTGCATGTGGGCAAACGGCGCCAGAATTAGGTTGGCGTAGGTGGCTCGGCAATGGCCGGGCTCACGTACTGGATTCGCTTTCTAGCCTCTCTGTACTACAACGCAATGGGATTTTTCCCATGCACAACTGTAAAGCAGAGGTGCCCTTCTAAGGCGCAGACGGTACTCCCATCCGCCGGGGGTTTCAAGCTCATGCCGATGGTCGCCGGGCGTCTTTACATCGCAAATCACCGGGAGTTATAAGAACAGCCAAGACCACAACACAAAGTAAGGATGGAACCGATGGGCGAACACGAGCGCGACTACGCCGAAAAACGCGATTTCATCCGCATGCGGGTGGATGCCGAAGTATCTTTGCTCCACGAAGGCCAGGAGTTTGCCGGCGTTTGCGTGGACCTTTCCAGCTCCGGGATGCAGGTGCAGGCACCGCGCCAGTTCGCCGTGGGAGACCTGCTCACCGTGCGCATTGATTCAGAGCACGCGGCGCTCAAGGGCCTGGAGGCTGACACGGAAGTGGTCTGGACCAAAACCACGGGCGACGAGCAACAACTCGGGCTTAGGATCCTGAAAATGCGCTGAAACCCGCGCATAAAAAAGGCGACCGCCAGGGTCGCCTTTTTTTCATTTCAAAACATCACAGCCTAAAAGTCGTCGACGACCTTGCCATCCTTGACCTTGAACTCGCGGTTCTGCAGGTAGGCATTGCGGATAAAGGTGTACTTGTCGCCGGTGATCAGTTTCTCGCTGTCGAGCAGGCTGGCACGGGTGTCAACGATGTTCAGGCCCATGGTGCTGTTGCGCCAGCCGATATCGTTCATATAGCGGTACGGTTGGGTGTAGCTGTCCACGTATTTGGACGGTGCATCACGCAAGGTGCTCGGGCCCAGCAGCGGGATCATCACGTAGGGACCGCTGCCCACGCCCCAGTAACCGAGGGTCTGGCCAAAGTCTTCATCACTGCGTTGCAGCCCCATTTTGGTGCCGACGTCGATAAAGCCCAGCACGCCGAACGTGGTGTTAACCAGCAAGCGCGCAGTGTCGACCCCGGCATTGTGGGGTTTGAGCTGCAGCACGTTGTTGGCCAGGTTGCCGACATCGCCGATATTGCGGAAGAAGTTGTGGATACCGTCTTCGACAAATTGCGGAGTGATCCACTGATAGCCTTGGGCCAATGGCTTGAGGGCATAGGTATCAACGGTGTCGTTGAAGGTGAAGATCGGGCGGTTGACGCTTTCCCATGGATCATCTTCCGATGCAGCCTGTGCAGCGAAAGGCGCCAGCAGGACAGTGGCACACACCGATAGCTGAGCGAAGTAGTGGCTCCAGCGCATAGCTTTTGCTCCTTGAATGGTCTGTCATGGGCGCTATGCCCTGAATAAGGCCGTCAGTATATGACGGAAGTACCCAATTAGGCAGCTGCCAGGAATCGTCCTAACACAAATGGACAATTTTCCTACAATTACCCCGCTGTCATCTGCTTGTCATCCTGCCCCGATAGCGTCACAGCTATTTCAGGGATGTCGACATGCCTCACGCCGAGATAGCCATCGCCAACGCGCCCGCCTTGACTGCTGTTCTGTTTGGCCTGAGTGGTTGCCTGGTGGACTTTGGTTCCCGGGCGCGCACCGATTCCCCCTCCCCGGACTCCCAAGCCACACCCGGCGCCCTGAAAATCCTGCGCAGCCTCAAGGAACAAGGCGTCCCCTGTGCCTGGCTGGATGAACTGCCGCCTTCGGTAACCACACCACTGGCCGCCGTACTGCCCAACTGGCTCAAGGCCGCATCCCCCTCCTCCATCCGCTGGCCCGCCCCTCATGCCTGCTGGCAAGCCTTGATGGAACTCAACATTGAACGCCTGGAAGGTTGCGTACTGGTCAGCGGCGAGCCGCGCCTGTTGCAATCGGGCCTGAATGCCGGCTTGTGGACCATTGGCCTGGCCTCCTGTGGTTCGCTGTGCGGCCTGGCGCCTGAGCAGTGGCAGGCGCTGAGCGACAAGGAACGCGAGCACAAGCGCGGCAAAGCCACCGTTGAGCTCTATGGCCTGGGGGTCCACTCGGTGATCGATCACCTCGGTGAACTCGGCACCTGCCTGGCCGACATCAGCCTGCGTCAGCTCAAAGGCGAGAAGCCCTGATCGAGATCATGCACAGTCGGCGCCCGTGGATTAATCTACAGGTCAGTCCGTAGACCTTTCACGGCGTGCCGTGGTCTATGCCAGTGCCTATCGATAAAAGGAAGAACGTCATGCCTGATCGCAAAAAACTGGAAGAACAGGTCGAGATCCTGCGCGGGCAGCTGGAACAGGAACCGCCGCTGTCGGAAGAAAAACGTGAAGCGCTGCAAGCCTTGATTGCCAAGTTTGAATTGCAACTTGAACTTGAACCGGCCACTCAGACGCCGAGTATTTCCGACGATGTGAGCCAAGCAGCCATAGAGTTCGACGCTGAGCACCCGGTGATTTCCGGGACACTGCGCAATATCATGATCACCTTGGGCAATATGGGGATCTGACCCGAGCCCAAGCCAGGCGCAGAACCAAAAGGTAGGAGAGGGCTCGCCCCCTCCCATCTTTGTTTACTGACGGGCCAGGCGCACGTTCTGGAACGCCACATCTTCAGTGCTGCGGTAAGGGTTGATATCCAACCCGCCGCGCCGCACATAGCGCGCATACACCGTCAACTTTTCCGGCTTCAGCAAACGCTGCAGGTCAAGGAAGATGCGCTCCACGCACTGTTCATGGAAATCCGAGTGCTGGCGAAAGCTCACCAGGTATTCCAGCAAACTCCCGTGATCCAACGCCGAACCACGGTACGCCACCACCACGCTGCCCCAGTCGGGCTGGCTGGTCACCGGGCAGTTGGACTTGAGCAGGTGGCTGTGCACGCTCTCCTCGACAATGCGCGAGTCATCGCAACGCAGCAGCTCCGGGCGCGGGTGTTCGTAGTTGCTGACACTGATATCCAGATCGTCAACACACGTGCCCGGCAACGCCATCACGCCTTCGGCCTCAATGTCGGCCAAGCTGCGGATACGCACGGTAACAGGCTTGCCGGCGGCGGCGCTGAGGTCGGTGCGCAGGGTCGCTTCCAGGCTTGGTGTATCGGTGAACGCGGTCTGGTTCAGCGAGTTGAGGTACAGCTTGAACGACTTGGACTCGATGATGTTCGGCGAGTCGGCGGGGATGCTGAACTCACCGATGGCTACCACCGGCTTGCCCGACGGCAGCAGCCAGGACAACTCGAAGCAGTTCCAGAAGTCCACGCCCTTGTACGGCAGGGTCTCGGCGCTCAGGCCCAGCTCGGCCCACTTGGCGGCGCGTGGAATCGGGAACAGCAACGAAGGGGTGTAGGTGGAAATGTATTCACTGGACTTGCCCAGCGGCGAATGTTCGGCTGCGGGATGCATGGCGGAAACCTGGCTAAATAAACCGCGCCAGTCTACCAGCCTTTGCCCCCGCCCTTAAGAAACGCCTTACTCAACGGTCAGCTTGCCGACCATGCCCGCCTGGTAATGCCCGGGGAGGTTGCAGGCAAACTCCAGGCCGGTGGCCTTGGTGAACGTCCAGGTCAGCTCAGCAGTCTTGCCGGGTTCCACCAGCACGCTGTTGGGATCGTCGTGTTTCATGCCGCCCATTTCACCGTGGCCCATGGCGCTGTGATCCATCTTGCCCATACCCGTGGAGGTGAGCATGCCGCTGGCCTGCATCTGCAGCATTTCCTTCTGGTGTTCGGCGTGCATCGCCGCGTCACCGAGGTTGAATTCATGCAGCAACTGGCCTTTGTTGACCAGTACAAAGCGCACCGTCTCACCGGCCTTGACGTCCAGGGACTTGGGCGAAAAGGAAATGTCCTGCAGCGTCACTTCCACGGTGCGTGTGGCCTTATCCGCCGGTGCCGGCTGGCCGAACGCGTAGGTATGGGCCGCATCCGCCATTGCATTGAAACTCAACGCCAACAGGCAGCCCGCCAACAAGAGGGGTGTACGCAATGCCATCTCGATTCTCCAAAAAGTGTGCAACCTGCTTGGACAGCACTCTAAGAGTGCGCCGCTGCCAGCCAGCTGACTGCTAGATTACAACTTTGTCAGGTTGCGCCCTTCCCCTGGCACCCAGGGTATAAAGCCCCTCGTGAACTGTTGCCAAGAGCCGCCCATGAAATTGCTGATCGTCGAAGACCAACCGAAAACCGGCCACTATCTGCGCCAAGGCCTGGCCGAGGCGGGCTTTACCACCGAACTGGTGGCCGACGGCACCAGCGGCCAGCACCTGGCGCTGACCGGCGATTATGACCTGTTGATCCTGGATGTGATGCTGCCCGGTCGCGACGGTTGGCAAATCCTGCAAGCAGTGCGCAGTGCCGGCCTGGAGATCCCGGTGCTGTTTCTGACCGCCCGGGATGCCGTGGAAGACCGAGTGCACGGCCTGGAACTGGGTGCCGACGATTACCTGGTCAAGCCCTTTGCCTTCTCCGAACTGATGGCGCGGGTACGCAGCCTGTTGCGCCGTGGCAGCAGCACGCCGCAGGAAACCGCCCTGCAACTGGCCGACCTGCGCCTGGACCTGCTCCGCCGCCGCGTCGAACGGGACGGCCAGCGCATCGACCTCACCGCCAAGGAGTTCTCCCTGCTGGAACTGCTGCTGCGCCGCCAGGGCGAAGTCCTGCCCAAGTCGCTGATTGCCTCCCAGGTGTGGGACATGAATTTCGACAGTGACACCAACATCATCGAAGTCGCGATCCGACGCCTGCGCCTGAAAGTCGACGATCCTTTCCCCACCAAGCTGATCCATACCGTGCGCGGCATGGGTTATGTGCTGGAGGAGCGCAGCCATTGATCCAGCGTCTGTCCCTGGCCAGCCGCCTGGCCCTGCTGTTTGCGGCGTGCACCGCGGTGGTCTCGTTGTTCGCCGGCGTGCTGTTCAACCGTGCCAGCGAGGCGCACTTCATTGAGCTGGACCAACAGCAACTCGACAGCAAGCTGGTGGCGCTGCGCAGCACCTTGCAGGGCGTCGAATCACTGGACTCATTCGCCCAACGCGAAGCGCAACTGCGAGCCGAACTCAATCGCCAGCCTGACCTGACATTGCGCATCACCGCCGCCGGCCAGCGCTGGCTGGACGATGCACCAAGCGTCAGCCTGCCCGAGGCGCCTGGCCTGCACACCCTGCAGAACGCCGGCACCGACTACCGCGTCTACAACGCCCCCTTGAGGCCCGGCCAGCCCGCCTCACCGCAACTGACCCTGATGCTCGACATCACCCATCACCAGCACTTCCTGCAACGCATGCAACATTTGATCTGGCTCACCGTCGGCCTGTCGGCCCTGGCCACCGCGCTGCTGGGCGCCTGGGCTGCACGCAGTGGCTTGCGGCCGTTGCGGCGCATGGGCGAAGTGGCTGCCAGCGTGTCGGCCCACTCCTTGACCCAGCGCCTGCCTCACCAGCAAATGCCGGCGGAATTGGCCGAACTGGCCCAGGCCTTCAATGCCATGCTCGGGCGATTGGACGACGCCTTCCAACGCCTGTCGGCCTTCTCCGCCGACATTGCCCATGAACTGCGCACGCCCCTGTCGAACCTGCTGACCCAGACCCAGGTCATCCTGACCCAACCGCGCCCCCTGGAGGATTACCGCGAAGCGCTGCACAGCAACCTGGAAGAGCTGCAATGGATGGCGCAGTTGGTGAATGACATGCTGTACCTGGCCAAGGCGGACCACGGCTTGCTGGTGCCCAAGCGCGAGCCGTTGGTACTGGCGGATGAAGTGGAGACGTTGCTGGAGTTTTTCGCGTTGCTGGCAGAAGACGCACAGGTCTCGCTGGTACGCGAAGGCGGCGCGCAAACCGCCGGCGATCGCGGCATGCTGCGCCGGGCCCTGTCGAACCTGCTGGATAACGCCCTCAGGTTCACCCCGGCCGGCGGCCAAGTGCGCGTGCGGATGGTTGAAGGCGCACGGGGCGTGACACTGACGGTAGAAAACAGCGGGGAAGGTATTCCAGCGCACGTGTTGCCGAGGCTGTTCGACCGGTTCTACCGAGCCGACCCGGCGCGCCATGAGGGCAGCAGCGAGCATGCGGGGCTGGGATTGGCGATTACCCAGTCGATTGTGCGAGCCCATGGGGGGAGGATTTTTTGTGAATCCGCGGCGGGGTGGACAAGGTTTGTGATTGAGTTGCCCAGGGGAAATTGATGCAAGCCGGGCCGGCCCTATCGGGGGCAAGCCCCCTCCCACACTTTGATCCGTGAATACATTCACATGTGGGAGGGGCTTGCCCCCGATAGCGGTCTTAAAGACTACGAATACCTAAGGGCATGCGCCGGCTCAATCTTCGCCGCCCGATACGCCGGGTAAATCGTCGCCATGAAGCTCAACACAAACCCGGCCGTACAAATCAGCACCACATCGCCACTTTGCAGCTCGGAAGGCAGGTTGCTGACGAAGTACACATCCGAACTGAAGATATGCTGCCCGCTCACCCGTTCCAGCCAGCCCACCAGCTCACTCACGTTCAGCGCCGCAATCACCCCCAGCACACCGCCGATCAAGGTGCCGACAATGCCGATCACCGTGCCCTGCACCATGAAGATCGCCATGATCTGCCGTGGCGTGGCGCCGATGGTACGCAGGATCGCGATGTCCGCGCCCTTGTCGTTCACCACCATGATCAGCGTGGCGATGATGTTGAACGCCGCGACGGCGACGATCATCAGCAACAACAGGCCGATCATGGTCTTTTCCATCTTCATCGCGCTGAACAGGCTGCCCTGGGTGTGGGTCCAGTCATCGGGCTTGTAGCCGCTGCCGAGGCTGGCGGCGATGTCCGCCGAGACCTTGGGCGCTGCGTACAGGTCTTTCAACGCCAGGCGCACGCTCTGCACCTGGTTCGGCTGCCAATGCTGTATCTCGGCGGCGTCAGCCATGTGGATCAAGGCCATGGAGCCATCCAGCTCGGCGCCGACCTTGAAGATACCCACTACGTTCAGACGCTGCATGCGCGGGGTGATACCACCGGGTGCACTGCTGATCTCCGGGACGATCAGGGTCAATTTGTCGCCCACATTCAGGCGAAAACGCCGGGCGGTGATTTCGCCGACCACCACGCCGAACTCACCGGGCTTCAGGTCTTCCAGTTTGCCCTGCACGATATGCTGGGCCACGATCGACACCTTGCCTTCCTGGGCCGGGTCAACACCGCTGATCTCAATCGGCTGCATCGCGCCCTTGTAGGAGAACATGCCGTCCATCTGCGTGAACGGTACGGCGGCAGTCACTTGCGGATTTTTCATCGCCGCAGCGGCCAGCGGCTGCCAATCGTCGATCGGGTTCACCCCGACGATAGTGGCGTGGGGCACCATGCCAAGGATGCGCGAGCTCATTTCACGCTGGAAGCCGTTCATCACCGACAGCACCACGATCATCGCCAGCACGCCCAAGGCGAGGCCAATCATCGAGGTCATCGAGATGAACGAAACAAAACGGTTGCGGCGCTTGGCGCGGGTATAGCGCGTGCCGATGAAAATCGATAACGGTCTGAACATTCGCGGGCACCGTTGGAAAAATAGAAAACCCGGCGTCAGGCACCGGGCTTGAAACAGGTCAGATGGCGACCAGATGACCTTCCTGCAGGTGCAGCACGCGGTCCATCTGGCGGGCCATGCTCATGTCATGGGTCACCACCAGGAACGCGGTGCGCATCTGGGTGCTCAGTTCCAGCATCAAGTCCTTGATGCCCTGGGCGGTGTGGGAGTCGAGGTTGCCGGTGGGCTCGTCGAGCATCACCAGGCCCGGGTTGTTCACCAGGGCACGGGCAATCGCCACACGCTGGCGCTCACCGCCGGACAGTTCGGCCGGCTTGTGTTCCAGGCGATGGCCGAGGCCGACGCGCTCGAGCAACGCCTTGGCACGCTGGCGCGCTTCCGGGATCGCGGTCTTGCCGATCAACAGCGGCATGCACACGTTTTCCAGGGCGGTGAATTCCGGCAACAGGTGGTGGAACTGGTACACAAAGCCCAACGAGCGGTTGCGCAACTGGCCACGGGCCTTTTCATTCAGGGCCGACAGTTCTTCACCGGCCAGCCATACGCTGCCCTGGGACGGCGTATCGAGGCCGCCCAACAGGTTGAGCAAGGTACTTTTGCCGGAACCGGAACTGCCGACGATCGCCACGCGCTCGCCGGGATGCAGTTCCAGTTGCAGGTTGGACAGCACCACGACCGACTCCGGGCCTTCCTCGTAGGATTTGCCCAGGTTGCGGCAGCTCAGGATTGCTTTTTCACTCATGCCCGATTCACTCATAACGTAAGGCCTGTGCTGGCTGGGTACGTGCCGCGCGCCAGGCTGGATACAGGGTGGCAAGAAAACTCAGGACCAACGCGGCGCCGCCCACCATCAGCACGTCCTGGGCTTGCACCTGGGACGGCAGGTAATCGATGAAGTAGACGTCGGCGTTGAGGAACTTGTGGCCGATCACCTTTTCAAGCAAGGCGATGGCGGCACTGACGTTCAGCGCGGCCAAAATGCCTACCGCGGTGCCGATCAAGGTGCCGACCACGCCGATCACGGTGCCCTGCACCATGAAGATCGCCATGATCTGCCCCGGCGTGGCGCCGAGGGTGCGCAGGATGGCGATGTCGCCCTTCTTGTCATTCACCACCATCACCAGCGTGGAGATGATGTTGAAGGCCGCGACCGCGACGATCAGCAGCAACAGCAGGCCGATCATGGCTTTTTCCATGCGGATGGCCTGGTACAGGTTGCCGTGGGTGCGGGTCCAGTCGCGGGCGTAGTACTGGCTTTCACCCAGGTGCTGGGCGATTTCCCAGGCGCCACGCGGGGCATCGAACAGGTCGTTGAACTTCAGGCGCAGGCCTTGCACCTGGTCCGGCTGCCAGCGATGCAGGCGGGCCAGGTCGGTGAGGTTGGTCAGGCCGAGGTAGCCGTCGATCTCGCCGGCGCCGACGTGGAAGGTGCCGACCACGGTAAAGCGCTTCATGCGCGGGAACATGCCGGCCGGCGTCACGGTGACTTCCGGCGCGACGAAGGTCAGTTTGTCGCCGATGCCTACGCCGAGCTTGGCCGCCGCCTTGTCACCGATGACAATGCCAAAACTGCCGGGGGCCAGATCGTCGAGCTTGCCCTGCAACATGAACTTGTCGATGATCGAGACGTTGCGTTCCTGGGCCGGATCGATGGCATTGAGCAGGATTTTCTGCACCTTGCCGTCGTTGGTCAGCAGCCCCTGCATCTGGGTAAACGGCGCCACGGCCACTACCTTGGGGTTCTGCTTGACCTTGGCGGCCAGGCTTTGCCAGTCGCTGATGGGCGCATCGCCCTCGATGGTCGCGTGGGGCACCATGCCCAGCACGCGGGTGCGCATTTCATGATCGAAGCCGTTCATCACCGACAGCACCACGATCATCACGACCACACCAAGGGCGAGACCGATCATCGAGGTCAAGGAAATGAACGACACAAAATGATTGCGACGCTTTGCACGGGTATAACGCGTGCCAATAAATACGAAGAGAGGTCTGAACATGTCGGGGCTTGTTCGGAGGAAAAGAAGACGTCCCGGTGGCGGGGTCTGGTAAGCAGCTTTACACTCAGACCATTACCGTTACCTGGGGTTCGCCATGTCGACATTAGATGAAGAAGAGCGCCGCGAATACTACCGTATCGACGACATGATCGCACTCCAAATCAAAAGCCTGTCTGCCCCCGAAGCGGCGAGCAAGGAAGTGTTGCTGGATGATTCACCGCTGTTCAATCTGCTCAGTGAACTGCACCTGAGCGAATTTGAAGCCCAGCACCTGCTGCGCCAGCTCAGCGAGAAGGATCGCACCCTCGTCGCCTTTCTCCGCGTGCAGAACAAACGCCTGGATTTGCTCAGCCAAATCATGGCCCGCGGCCTGCTGGATGAGGTCGGCGCCCCGCAGCCGGTGATCATTTCCGAAGGCGGCATCGATTTCCAACACCCCTCCCCCCTGACGGTGGGTGCGCACCTGGCGGTCAAGCTGGTGCTGATGCCCCAGGCGCTCGGCCTGCTGCTGCGCGCGCGGGTCACCCATTGCGATTCCAAGGGCACAGGCTTCGACGTCGGCACGGAATTCGAAGCCATGACCGATGCCCAACGCCAGCTCCTGGCGCGCTACATCCTGCAGAAACAGGCGCAGGAACGGCGCCTGGCACGGGAACAGAGCGACGCCCAAGACACCTGAATTCGTATTTACCCTGCCAGACAACCTGGCGTAAAGGAGCAACTGTGACCCTGATCTACGGCCACCGCGGTGCCAAAGGCGAAGCACCGGAAAACACCCTGACCAGCTTCCAGGCGTGTCTCAAGCACGGTGTACGCCGCTGCGAACTGGATTTGCACCTGTCCATGGACGGCGAACTGATGGTCATCCACGACCCGACCCTCAAGCGCACCACCGACCGGCGCGGCAAAGTCGTCGAGTATTCGGCGGCAGACCTGGTGAAGATGGACGCGCGCAAAGGCGGCCCGGGCTGGGTCAAGCCTTGCCCGATTCCGCGCCTGGAAGAGCTGTTCGAACAGTGCGACTTCGATCACTGGCAACTGGAAGTCAAAAGCGCCTCGCGCACCCGCGCCGCGACCACCGTGCTGGCCATTCGTGAGATGGCCGTGCGTTTCGGCCTGATGGACAAGGTCACCGTGACCTCAAGCTCGCGGGAAGTGTTGAAGGCGGCGGTTGAACTCACCCCCGACCTGTCACGCGGGCTGGTCGCCGAATATGCGTGGCTCGACCCGCTGAAGGTCGCGCAAAACTACGGCTGTGAGATGCTGGCGTTGAACTGGACGTTGTGCACCCCCGAACGCCTGGAAAAAGCCCAGCGCCAGGGCCTGCACGTGTCCGTGTGGACAGTCAACGAACCTGCGCTGATGCGCAGGCTCGCCGACTTCGGCGTAGATAGCCTGATTACAGACTTTCCCGGTTTGGCCACTGCCACCCTCGAGAATTACTGAAATCGGTCTCCCCGGCCGGCTCAGGCCACCGGCCGGAGCCGCTCAAAAAAGCCGGTTGAGGCCGTCGTAGGCCGCTACCCGATAGGCTTCGGCCATGGTCGGGTAGTTGAACGTGGTGTTGACGAAATACTTGAGGGTATTTTGCTCACCCGGCTGGTTCATGATCGCCTGGCCGATGTGCACGATCTCCGAAGCCTGGTAGCCGAAGCAATGCACGCCGAGGACTTCCAGGGTTTCGCGGTGGAACAGGATCTTGAGCATGCCTTGCGGCTCACCGGCGATCTGCGCACGCGCCATGCTCTTGAAGAACGCCTTGCCCACTTCGTAAGGCACCTTGGCCTTGGTCAGTTCGTGCTCGTTCTTGCCGATCGAGCTGATCTCGGGAATCGTGTAGATCCCGGTCGGCACGTCGTTCACATAACGCCAGCTGCCGTTGTCGACAATGCTGCCAGCGGCCGAACGGCCCTGGTCATGCGCCGCACTGGCCAGGCTTGGCCAGCCGATCACGTCACCGGCACCGTAGATGTTGGTCACGCAGGTGCGATAGTTCTCGTCCACTTCGATCTGGCCACGGCTGTTGACCTTGACCCCGATGTTTTCCATGCCGAGCTTGTCGGTGTTGCCGGTACGGCCGTTGCACCACAGCAAGGCATCGGCCTTGATCTTCTTGCCGGACTTGAGGTGCAGGATCACGCCGTTGTCCAGGCCTTCGACCCGCTCGTATTCTTCGTTGTGACGCACGGTGATGTTGTTGTTGCTGAAGTGGTAGCTCAACGCCTGGGAAATTTCCGAGTCGAGGAAGCTCAGCAACTGGTCGCGGTTGTCCACCAGCTCCACCAGCACGCCCAGGCCGCTGAAGATCGAGGCGTATTCACAGCCGATCACGCCGGCGCCGTAGATGATCAACTTGCGCGGGGTATGGCCCAGGCTGAGGATGGTGTCGCTATCGTAGATACGCGGGTGGTGGAAATCGATATCCGCCGGGCGATACGGGCGCGAACCGGTGGCGATGATGATGTGCTTGGCCACCAGCTTCTCGACCACGCCGTTGGCGCACACCACTTCGACGGTTTGCTCGTCGGCGAAGCTGCCGGTGCCGAAGAACAGGTCGACACGGTTACGGGCGTAGTACCCGGTGCGCGAAGCGACTTGCTTGGAGATGACCTTCTCGGCGCTTTTCAACACGTCCGGGAACGAGAACCAGCGCGGCTCACCAATGGCCCGGAACATCGGGTTGGTGTTGAACTGCATGATCTGGCGCACCGAGTGACGCAAAGCCTTGGACGGGATGGTACCCAGGTGGGTGCAGTTACCGCCGACCTGGCGACGGCTATCGACCATCGCCACCTTGCGCCCTGCCTTCGCGGCGTTCATCGCCGCACCTTCTCCAGCCGGGCCGGAACCCAGTACCACCACGTCGTAGTTGTAGACAGCCATGCGTACTCCTCAGAACAGGCCAGGCGCACGGTTGGACGCCTGGCTAAATCATGCCGCGGCCAGCGGTCATGAAGGACAATTTGGCTCAAGTGTGTGAACCGGGGCACAGTCTATATAAGGCTCAACGCCGCGCACATTAACCCTTGGTCGCGTCGTAGGCCAGTTTTGCCTTTACTACAGGAACAGGAAACGGGCATTACACTGCTGACACGCACCTTTGCAGGACGGGCCATTATGCGGCATGTCGTTTTCTGTTTAATGATGATTTTTTCGGTTGTGGTGCATGCAAGTGAGGCAGACCGGCTCCGGCAAGCCGATTTTCCTGCGCAAGCCCATGGACTGGCGCTGAAAAACCAGACGGTGTTCACCTACCTCTGGGCGGATGTGTACGCGGCTGCGCTGTATGCCCCGCAGACTGTGAGCGCCAGGCAGGCATGGGACTCGCAACAGCCGCTGCGCCTTGTGCTGTATTACTTTCGCGACATCGACCGCAACGATGTGATCAAGGCGGCGACGGCCACCTTGGAGCGCCAGCAAGCCAGCCCTCGCCTGAGGATTGAAGTCGACCAGTTGCACGCCAGCTTTCGTAACATCCGCAGCGGTGATCGCTACGCCCTGGACTTTCGCCCCGGCCGTGGCCTGAATCTGGAGATCAATGGGCAGGTGGTGTTCAGCAGCCGCAATGACGCGCTGGCAAGGGCCTACCTGGGTATTTGGCTGGCGCCCAAGGGTTTGTCCGATGATTTGCGCGGCAAACTGCTGAAATGAGTATGCATCCTCTGAACGATCGCTATCGGGGGCAAGCCCTAATGCCAGTCAGTTAAGCGTACATCGCCTCCTGTAGGAGCGAGCTTGCTCGCGAAAAACGCCAACGATAACGCGTGCTTCCTGAATGAACGCGGCGCCTGTGAGTTTTTCGCGAGCAAGCTCGCTCCTACAAAAAGCCGTAACTGACTGGCATTAGCCCCCTCCCACATGTCGACTTGTGAATACATTCAAATGTGGGAGGGAGCCTGCTGCCGATGAGGCCCAGCTCGACAACACAAAACCCGCTGCCATGAAAAAGCCCCGAACCAGTCGGGGCTTTTTCATTCAGTGCTAAGGCTTAGCGCGGGAACGCAGGCGGGTTGACCCCGGCCATGTCTTCCATCACGCGAACCACCTGGCAGCTGTAGCCGAACTCGTTGTCGTACCAGACGTACAGCACAACGCGGTTGTCCTGGGTAATGGTCGCTTCCGCGTCCACCACACCGGCGTGGCGCGAGCCAACGAAGTCGGTGGACACCACTTCCTGGGAATTGACGAAGTCGATTTGCTTATGCAGGTCGGAGTGCAGCGCCATGTAGCGCAGGTACTCGTTCATCTCTTCGCGGGTAGCGGCTTTCTCAAGGTTCAGGTTGAGAATGGCCATCGACACGTTCGGCGTCGGCACACGGATCGCGTTACCGGTCAGCTTGCCGGCCAGCTCCGGCAGGGCCTTGGCAGCGGCGGTGGCGGCACCGGTCTCGGTGATGACCATATTCAGCGCAGCGCTGCGACCACGGCGATCGCCCTTGTGGAAGTTGTCGATCAGGTTCTGGTCGTTGGTGTACGAGTGAACGGTTTCAACGTGGCCGTTGACGATGCCGAACTTGTCATTCACAGCCTTGAGCACCGGCACGATGGCGTTGGTGGTGCAGGAGGCGGCGGACACGATCTTGTCGTCAGCGGTGATTTCACCGTGGTTGATGCCGTGCACGATGTTCTTGAGCTTGCCTTTGCCAGGCGCGGTCAGCACGACGCGGTCGATACCCGGGCAGGCCAGGTGCTGGCCCAGGCCTTCGGCATCACGCCATACGCCGGTGTTGTCCACCAGCAGGGCGTCCTTGATGCCGTACTGGGTGTAATCCACCTCGGTCGGGTTCTTCGCGTAGATCACCTGGATCAGGTTACCGTTGGCGGTGATGGTGTTGTTTTCTTCGTCGATGGTGATGGTGCCGTTGAACGAACCGTGTACCGAATCGCGACGCAGCAGGCTGGCGCGTTTGGTCAGGTCGTTCTCGGCGCCTTTGCGCACCACGATGGCACGCAGGCGCAGGCCGTCGCCGCCACCGGTTTTTTCGATCAGGATGCGCGCCAGCAGGCGGCCGATACGACCGAAACCGTACAGGACAACGTCGGTGCCTTTGCGGGCAGCGGCGTTTTGCTGGCCCACCACATCGGCCATTTCTTCACGCACGAACTGCTCGGCGCTGCGGCCGGCACCTTCCTTGCGGAATTTGTAGGCCAGCTTGCCCAGGTCTACCGAAGCCGCGCCGAGCTTGAGCTCGCTCATGGCCTTGAGCAGGGGGAATGTTTCGTGGACGGAGAGTTCGCTGTCGTCGGCGGAACGATGGCGAGCAAAGCGATGCGCCTTGAGAATCGCGATGACTGATTGGTTGATCAGGCTGCGGCCATAGATCGAGCTCACCACATTGTTATTGCGGTACAGCTGACCGATAAGCGGGATCATCGCTTCTGCGAGTGCTTCACGGTCGATCCATTCACCAAGACACTGGTCGGGCTTCTGAGTCACGGGAACCTTCCACATGTAGGGGCTGAAAAAAGGGGCTACATTATGTCGTCCGACCGCCCGTTGAGCAATGCGCCAACCACAACAAAAAGCCCTTGCAAAAAAATACCACCCCGCTACAGGCCAGGAAACACGCGGGTTTCAGAAGGCCACCAATGGCGCAGTGCCGCCAACTTGTCCGTAACTCTCCGAAACATCCGTGCAAAACGGCACTACATAATGAGTCAAAAGGCTGCTTTGTTTGTCTTAGCCACTACATTTCCTACAAACCGTAATAGGCTCAGTCAGCAACTGACAGGCGGCACCTCGGGCCGTTACAATTACCGACTTTGTCGCAACGCTTGGAGCTCAACCTTCCGTGCCCGTTCTGCGTCTACCGCTTCTCCCTGCCGCGGCAGGTAAACAGCACTGGGGCAACCTGCCCGGTGCCGCCCTGAGCCTGGCCATTGCCGAGGCTGCCAGCGCAGCCAAGCGCTTTACCCTGCTGCTTACCGCCGACAGCCAAAGCGCCGAACGGTTGGAGCAGGAGCTGAGCTTCTTCGCCCCCGATTTGCCGGTGCTGCATTTTCCCGACTGGGAAACCCTGCCCTACGACCTGTTCTCGCCGCACCAGGACATCATCTCCCAGCGCATCGCCAGCCTGTACCGCCTGCCGGAACTGGCCCACGGTGTATTGGTGGTGCCGATCACCACCGCCCTGCACCGCCTGGCGCCGACCAAGTTCCTGCTGGGCAGCAGCCTGGTGCTGGATATCGGCCAGAAACTCGACGTGGAACAGATGCGCACGCGCCTCGAAGCCAGCGGCTACCGCTGTGTCGACACGGTGTATGAGCACGGTGAATTCGCCGTGCGTGGTGCGCTGATCGACCTGTTCCCCATGGGCAGCAAGTTGCCGTACCGCATCGACCTGTTCGATGACGAAATCGAGACCCTGCGCACCTTCGATCCGGAAAACCAGCGGTCCATCGACAAGGTCGAGTCGATCAAGCTGCTGCCGGCGCGGGAGTTCCCGCTGCAAAAGGACGCGGTCACGCGCTTCAAGGCGCGCTTCCGTGAACGCTTTGATGTGGACTTCCGCCGCTGCCCGATCTTCCAGGACTTGAGCAGCGGGATTACCCCGGCCGGTATCGAGTACTACCTGCCGCTGTTCTTCGACGAAACCTCGACCCTGTTCGACTACCTGCCCCAGGACACCCAGGTGTTCTCGTTGCCGGGCATCGAACAGGCGGCGGAAAACTTCTGGAACGACGTGCGCAACCGCTATGAAGAGCGCCGCGTCGATCCTTCCCGGCCTTTATTGCCGCCCGCCGAGCTGTTCCTGCCGGTGGAAGACTGCTTCGCCCGCCTGAAAAACTGGCCGCGCGTGGTCGCCAGCCAACAGGATGTGGATACCGGCAGCGGTCGCGAGCGTTTCCCGGCGGCGACGCTGCCGGACCTGGCGATCCAGGCCAAAGCCACGCAACCCCTGGAAGCACTCTCGAACTTCCTCGGCGACTTCCCCGGCCGCGTGCTGTTCACCGCAGAGTCCGCCGGGCGCCGTGAAGTGCTGCTGGAGCTGCTGGAACGCCTGAAGCTGCGGCCGAAAACCGTCGACAGCTGGCCGGATTTTGTCGCCAGCAAAGAGCGCCTGGCGATCACCATCGCGCCACTGGACGAAGGCCTGCTGCTGGATGACCCGGCGCTCGCGCTGATCGCCGAAAGCCCGCTGTTCGGCCAGCGCGTGATGCAGCGTCGCCGCCGTGAAAAACGCGCCGACGCCAACAACGATGCGGTGATCAAAAACCTCACGGAACTGCGCGAAGGCGCGCCGGTGGTGCATATCGACCACGGTGTCGGCCGCTACCTGGGCCTGCAGACCCTGGAGATCGACAACCAGGCCGCCGAATTCCTCACCATGGAATACGCCGAGGGCGCCAAGCTCTACGTGCCGGTGGCCAACCTGCACCTGATCGCCCGCTACACCGGCAGCGACGACGCCCTGGCGCCGTTGCACCGCCTGGGCTCCGAGACCTGGCAGAAAGCCAAGCGCAAGGCCGCCGAACAGGTGCGCGATGTCGCCGCCGAACTGCTCGACATCTATGCCCGTCGTGCGGCGCGCGAAGGGTATGCCTTCGCCGACCCGAAAGCCGACTACGCCACCTTCAGTGCCGGCTTCGCCTTCGAAGAAACCCCGGACCAGCAAACCACCATCGAAGCGGTGCGCGCCGACATGCTCGCGCCCAAGCCGATGGACCGCCTGGTGTGCGGCGACGTGGGCTTCGGCAAGACCGAAGTGGCCATGCGCGCGGCCTTTATTGCGGTACACGGCGGCAAGCAAGTGGCGATCCTGGTGCCGACTACCCTGCTCGCCCAACAACACTACAACAGCTTCCGCGACCGCTTTGCCGACTGGCCGGTGACCGTGGAAGTGATGAGCCGCTTCAAGTCCGCCAAGGAAGTGAATGCCGCCGTCGCCGACCTCGCCGAAGGCAAGATCGACATCGTGATCGGCACGCACAAGCTGCTGTCGGACGATGTAAAGATCAAGAACCTGGGCCTGGTGATCATCGACGAAGAACACCGCTTCGGTGTGCGTCAGAAAGAACAGCTCAAGGCCCTGCGCAGTGAAGTCGACATTCTTACCCTCACCGCCACGCCGATTCCGCGCACGCTGAACATGGCGGTGTCGGGCATGCGCGACCTGTCGATCATCGCCACGCCGCCGGCGCGGCGCCTGTCGGTGCGCACGTTCGTGATGGAGCAGAACAAAAGCACAGTCAAGGAAGCGCTGCTGCGGGAATTGCTGCGCGGCGGCCAGGTGTACTACCTGCACAACGACGTAAAAACCATCGAGAAATGCGCCGCCGACCTCGCCGAACTGGTGCCGGAAGCACGCATCGCCATCGGCCACGGGCAGATGCGCGAACGCGATCTCGAACAGGTGATGAGCGACTTCTATCACAAGCGCTTCAACGTGCTGATCGCCTCGACCATCATCGAGACCGGCATCGACGTGCCTAGCGCCAACACCATCATCATCGAGCGGGCGGACAAGTTCGGCCTGGCCCAGCTGCATCAGCTGCGCGGCCGGGTTGGGCGCAGTCACCACCAGGCGTATGCCTACCTGCTGACGCCGCCCCGCCAGCAGATCACCGGGGACGCCGAAAAGCGCCTGGAAGCGATCGCCAACACCCAGGACCTGGGCGCCGGTTTTGTGCTGGCCACCAACGACCTGGAAATCCGCGGTGCCGGCGAACTGCTGGGCGATGGCCAGAGCGGGCAGATCCAGGCCGTCGGCTTCACCCTGTATATGGAGATGCTCGAACGCGCGGTGAAAGCCATCCGCAAGGGCGAGCAGCCAAACCTCGACCAGCCCCTGGGCGGCGGTCCGGAAATCAACCTGCGCTTGCCGGCGTTGATCCCCGAAGACTACCTGCCGGATGTGCATGCACGGTTGATCCTGTACAAACGCATCGCCTCGGCCACCGACGAAGAGGGCCTCAAGGACCTGCAGGTGGAGATGATCGACCGCTTCGGCCTGCTGCCCGAGCCGACCAAGAACCTGGTGCGCCTGACCCTGCTCAAATTGCAGGCCGAGCAGCTTGGGATCAAGAAAGTCGACGCCGGGCCGCAAGGCGGGCGTATCGAGTTCGAAGCGCAGACACCGGTGGACCCACTGGTGCTGATCAAGCTGATCCAGGGCCAGCCCAATCGCTACAAGTTCGAAGGGGCTACGCTGTTCAAGTTCATGGTGCCGATGGAACGTGCCGAAGAACGCTTTAATACATTGGAGGCGTTGTTCGAGCGCCTCATCCCGAAATCTGCTTGAAGGACGCCCCAATGCGCCTGTTCCGCATTCTGAGCCTGTTGTTGGTGGTACTCGCGCCTTCGGCATTTGCCGACAGTCCGTACCAGGTGGAAATGATCCTGGTACGCCAGAACGCGGAGCCGGCGCTCAACAGCCGCGCGGCGCCGGAAAACTGGGATGCGGGCGCGCAGCGGTTGGGCGACAGGCTGAGCCCGCCGCGCCTGAACAATATCGTCGACAAACTCAACGCCGATAACAGCTTCACCGTGCTGGCGCACAAGGCCTGGGAACAGAACCTCGGCGAGCAGCCGGTCAGGATCGCGATCACCGACGGCCAGGAGCAGTTCGGCCAGTTCCCCATCGAGGGCGTGTTAAGCCTGCAACTGGGGCGTTTCACGGATATCGATGCGGACTTCTGGCTCAACACGTTCGACAGCAACGGCAGCGTGGTGGCCAGCGAACACCTGAGCCAGAAAGACGTGCGCACCAAGAACAACCAGCTCAACTACCTGGATGGCGGCCATCTGGCACTGCTGATCAAGATCACTTCGCTGACCGCCAAGCCACCCAGCGCACCCCCGCCCGACATTCAGGACTGATCCAGCGCCATGCCCCTGACGTCGCCGTTGACCAAACCCCTGGCCCCTTCATGGGCCAATCGCTTCAAAGAGCAAAGCCTGGAGCGCGGGCGGCGCTATGCCCTGGAGAACCGCGTGCGCATCGTCGAATCCGGCGACAGCACCATCGTCGCCAGTTGCGAAGGCTCGGGGGGCAACGTTTACCGGCAGACCATCTCCTTGCGCGAATCGGCCAAGGGCGCGCTGATCCTGGTGGACAGCCGCTGTACCTGCCCGGTGCACACCAACTGCAAACACATCGCGGCGGTGCTGCTCAAGGTCCAGGAAACCCTGGCCTACCCGGCGGCCGCCCAGGATGCCGAGTTGCTGGAAAAACTCCAGGCCGTGCTGGATAACCGTGCGGTGTTGCCGCAGGTGGTGATGGAGGATGTGGTGCCCGTGCCGCGCCTGTGGCTGGCCAGCGTCGAGTTCAGCGCATTTGAACCGCGCAACGGCAAGATGCAGCGCTATATCCAGCACCGTGCGGCGCTGTCGTTCAACTATTTGGGCAACTATGTCAGCGGGCAGAAAAACGCCGACATCATCGTGCGCCAGGAAACCCAGAGCCTGCGCATCAAGCGTCATCCCGAGCTGGAGCAGCCCTATCGCGAGCAACTGCGCCTGCTCGGTTTCAAGATCGCCACGCGCCAGAGCAAGGCCTTGCCGGAAAGCGCCGGCGAGCTGTTCGAGATGGTTAATGACAGTGCCTGGCTGAACTTCACACTCAATGCCTCGCCGACCCTGCGGGCCGAGGGTTGGGAGTTGCAGATCGACGAAGACTTCGGGTTTGACCTGAGCGCGGTCGACGACTGGTACGCCACTGTCGATGAAGGCCCCGAGCGCGACTGGTTCGACCTGGAACTGGGGATTATCGTCAACGGTGAGCGCCTGAGCCTGCTGCCGATCCTGCTCAACCTGATGCGCTCCCACACCGAGATCCTCAACCCGGAAAAACTCGCGCGGCGCCGCGATGACGAGCTGATCCTGGTGAATATCCCCGGCCTGCCCAATGGCGGTCATGGCCCGCTGCAAGTGGCCCTGCCCTACGGCCGCCTGAAACCGGTACTGGCCACCCTCGGTGAGTTTTACCTGCAGGAGCCGGGCACCACCGCGCTGCGCCTGGCCAAGGCCGATGCGATTCGCCTCAACCCGCTGGAAGACCTGCCCCTGCAATGGGAGGGCGGCGAGGAGATCCGCAACTTTGCCCAGCGCCTGCGGGACATCAAGGACTTCACCTGTGTGGCACCCGAAGGCCTGAACGCGACCTTGCGGCCTTATCAACTGGAAGGGTTGAGCTGGATGCAGTCGCTGCGCCAGCTGGAGGTGGGCGGCATTCTTGCGGATGACATGGGCCTGGGCAAAACCCTGCAGACCCTGGCGCATATCCTCAGTGAAAAGATCGCCGGACGCCTGGACCGGCCGTGCATGGTGGTGATGCCCACCAGCCTGATCCCCAACTGGTTGGACGAAGCGGCGCACTTCACCCCGCAACTCAAGGTGCTGGCGCTGTACGGGGCCACGCGCAAAAAACACTTCGCCAGCCTGCAGGACTACGACCTGCTGTTGACCACCTACGCGCTGCTGCCCAAGGACATCGAGCACCTGGCCGCCCTGCCCTTGCATGTGCTGATCCTCGATGAAGCCCAGTACATCAAGAACCCTTCCAGCAAGGCTGCCCAGGCCGCGCGCGAGCTGAATGCCCGGCAGCGCCTGTGCCTGAGCGGCACACCGCTGGAAAATCACCTGGGCGAGTTGTGGTCGCTGTTCCACTTCCTGCTGCCGGGCTGGCTGGGCGACGTCAAAAGCTTCAACCGCGACTACCGCGTCCCCATCGAAAAGCGCGCCAGCGAAGTACGACTGCAGCACCTCAACGGTCGGATCAAACCCTTCCTGCTGCGCCGCACCAAGGAGCAGGTGGCCACGGAGCTGCCGCCCAAGACCGAGATCATTCACTGGGTCGACCTCAATGAGGCCCAGCGCGATGTGTACGAGACCATGCGCCTGGCCATGGACAAAAAGGTCCGCGACGAAATCACCCGCAAAGGCGTGGCGCGCAGCCAGATCATCATCCTTGAAGCACTGCTGAAGCTACGCCAGGTGTGCTGCGATCTGCGCCTGGTCAACGATGCGACCCTGCCCACCCGTGGCAGCAGCTCGGGCAAGCTCGACAGCCTGATGGAAATGCTCGAAGAGCTGTTTGAGGAAGGTCGCCGGATCCTGTTGTTTTCCCAGTTCACCTCGATGTTGAGCCTGATCGAAGTGGAGCTGAAAAAGCGCGGTGTCGCCTACGCCCTGTTGACGGGCCAGACCCGCGACCGGCGCACACCGGTGAAGGATTTCCAGAGCGGCAAGTTGCAGATTTTCCTTATCAGCCTGAAGGCCGGCGGTGTAGGGCTGAACCTGACCGAAGCCGATACCGTGATTCACTACGACCCTTGGTGGAACCCGGCCACGGAAAACCAGGCCACCGACCGCGCATACCGCATTGGCCAGGAGAAGCCGGTGTTCGTGTACAAGATGATCGCGCGGGGCACGGTGGAGGAGAAAATCCAGCACCTGCAAAAGGAAAAATCCGACCTGGCAGCGGGTGTGCTGGATGGGCGTACCACGGGGGATTGGCAGTTGGGCAACGACGATATCGAGGCGTTGTTTGCGCCGTTGCCCAATAAGCAGGAAAAGCGCTGAAAAAACATACCTGACGCGCCCCCGTAGATACCGCCTTATCCAACACCACGCAAATCCGTAGCAGCTGTCGAGCCTCGCTTGCGCTCGGCAGCTGCTACGGGGGGGGTGAGGCCATGGCATTCGTAGCAGCTGTCGAGCCCCGGCGAGGCTGCGTAGGCCGCGACTCGGTCCTGGATCATCAGCGCGGCCTACGCAGCCTCGCTTGCGCTCGACAGCTGCTACGCATTAGTCGATGAGTTGAGCGGCTCTCAGAGCAGCCAGGGCCGTTAACCAACGTGGGTCCTGTTTATAGTCAGTCGAAGCAATCGCCTGCCCACGCATACGCGCGATGCGGGCCGACGGCGTGACCTTCATGCGCTGCGCCGCACTCAGCGCCAGCTCAGCCGCCGCGCGGTCGTTGCACACCAGCCCCATGTCGCAACCTGCGGTCAGCGCCGCCTCGATCCGACTGGCCGCGTCGCCGACCACATGGGCACCGGCCATCGACAGGTCATCGCTGAAAATCACCCCATCGAACTGCAACTCGCCGCGCAGGATGTCCTGCAACCAGCGGCGTGAGAAGCCGGCAGGATGCGCATCCACCTGCGGGTAGATAACATGCGCCGGCATCACTGCCGCCAACTGCTTGCTCAGGCGTGCGAAAGGCACCAGGTCATTGGCGCGAATCTGTTCCAGGCTGCGTTCGTCATTGGGAATCGCGACGTGAGAGTCGGCCTCGGCCCAGCCATGGCCCGGGAAGTGCTTACCGGTGGCGGCCATGCCGGCGCTGTTCATGCCACGGATAAAGGCACCGGCAAGCACGGCGGCGCGCTCGGGATCGCCCTCGAAGGAACGGGTGCCGACCACGGCGCTGCGCTGGTAGTCCAGGTCCAGTACCGGGGCGAAGCTCAGGTCGAGGCCGACCGCCAGCACTTCAGTGGCCATGATCCAGCCGCACTGCTCGGCCAGGTACTCGGCGTTGGGGTTGTCCGCCAACGCGCGCATGGCCGGCAGGCGCACAAAGCCTTGGCGCAGGCGCTGTACGCGACCGCCTTCCTGGTCGACCGCCAGCAGCAGGTCCGGGCGCACCGCACGAATCGCCGCGCTCAATTCCCGCACCTGGCGCGGATGCTCGATATTGCGCGCAAAAATGATCAGGCCACCGACCTCAGGCTGGCGCAACAGGTGGCGATCCTCGGCCGTCAGCCAAGTACCGGCCACGTCGACCATCAAAGAACCTTGCAGGGCAGCAGTCATAAACCTTCCTTAAATAACGCACGCAACCCGTTGTCCTCACCAGGCGCAGTGAGGACAACAGGTTGCGAGTAAATAGCTGAATTCGGCATGGGCGGCTAGCTTAGCGGATGCAAGCGGCCGCGCACACCCGGAGCGGTCAAACCTTGGCGGCAGCTGGCGTGGATTTGCTGCGTGGGCGCAACTGGGCGGCAGCCATGGCCGAGTCGGTCACGCCGGTTTCAGCGCGCATACCGGCGGCAAGGAATGGCACCATCAGGCGCATGACCTGCTCAATGGAAGTGTTCACGCCGAAATCGGTCTCGGCAATCGCACGCAACGCCTTGATCCCGGACATGCTGAATGCGGCTGCACCGAGCATGAAGTGCACGCGCCAGAACAGTTCGATCGGCGGAATACGCGGGGCGGCTTCGTTGACCAGCAACATATAGCGGCGGAATACCTTGCCGTACATGTCTTCCAGGTAACGGCGCAAGTGGCCCTGGCTCTGGCTGAATGCCAGGCCCAACAGGCGCATGAAGATCGACAGGTCATTGCCGCTGCGTGGCTGAACCACCAGCGCCTGCTCCACGAGCATTTCCAGCAGGTCTTCCAGGGTCGGCTTGTGGTCGGCCTTGGCCTGGCGGCGCTCGAGTTCACGGTCGAGGCTGGCACAGAACGGCCCCAGGAAGCGCGAGAATACCGCCTGGATCAGGGCCTTTTTCGAGCCGAAATGGTAGTTCACCGCGGCGAGGTTGACCCCGGCCTTGCTGGTGATCAGCCGCAATGAAGTTTCAGCAAATCCTTTTTCCGCGAACAATTGCTCGGCAGCATCGAGAATGCGTTCAACGGTTTCCGACTGGGCCATGGATACTCCGCCTGACAAACACTTGTTTGAAACATACGTTTCAGGGTGTGTCTTGTCAAGCCTGCAAGTTCGCTTTCCGGCCGGGCAGTCATCTATTTCATCGCTATTTAATCACATACTCCCAGGTCTGTAGGCAGCGCTATCTCTGCCTTGTAGGACAGTTAACGAATGACCGTCCAGCGGAGGCGTAGAAAAGGATGATTGCCAAGCGCAGTCCACTGTATATAATACCAGTCACTGTATAAAAAGACAGAGCGATCAACATGCTAAAACTGACGCCACGCCAAGCTGAGATTCTGGCTTTTATCAAGCGCTGCCTCGATGACAACGGCTACCCGCCGACACGAGCCGAAATTGCGCTGGAACTGGGGTTCAAGTCCCCCAACGCCGCCGAAGAACACCTCAAGGCCCTCGCTCGCAAAGGCGCGATCGAGATGACCCCCGGTGCTTCACGGGGTATTCGCATCCCTGGCTTCGAAGCCAAGGCCGACGAATCGACACTGCCGATCATCGGTCGCGTCGCCGCCGGCGCGCCCATCCTGGCGCAGCAGCACGTCGAGGAATCCTGCAACATCAACCCGACCTTCTTCCACCCTCGCGCCGACTACCTGTTGCGGGTACATGGCATGAGCATGAAGGACGTGGGTATCTTCGATGGCGACCTGCTGGCCGTCCACACCACCCGAGAAGCCCGTAACGGCCAGATCGTCGTCGCCCGTATCGGCGATGAAGTCACCGTCAAACGCTTCAAGCGCGAAGGCAGCAAGGTCTGGCTCCTGGCCGAGAACCCTGAGTTCGCCCCGATTGAAGTGAACCTGAAAGATCAGGACCTGGTGATCGAAGGCCTGAGCGTCGGCGTCATTCGCCGCTAAAGGAGGCATCATGCAGCTCGTGCACACCCCCCAACACACACAACTGTCGCTGTTCGAGGCCTTTATGGCCCAACCCCTTGCGCCCATCCTCAAGGAAACGGTCGAGGCGCCCTGGAGCGCCGAACCTGAGGCGTTCAGTGAACTGTCGTTGCGCGGTGCGGCCGGGAGCTGCCTGAGCCTGCTGGCGCCGATCCTTCGTGAACTGAGCGAGGAACAGGATGCACGCTGGTTGACGCTGATCGCCCCGCCCGCCAGCCTGACCCAGGCCTGGCTGCGGGATGCCGGCCTTAATCGCGAGCGCATCCTGCTGCTGCAACCGCGCGGTGCGCAAAGTGCTCAGCAGTTGACCTGTGAAGCCTTGCGCCTGGGCCGTAGCCACACCGTGGTGAGCTGGCTCAACCCGCTGAATGCCACTGCCAAGGCACAGCTGATCAGCGCAGCGCGTACCGGCGATGCACAGAGCTTGAATATTCGATTGGGTTAATTCTGTGTGCCGCAGGCTATCCCTGTGGAGGGGGCCTGTTGTGGTGAGCGGGCTTGCCACAACAGCGAACCCACTTGCCACACTCAGTGAAGAACGCGCGGGCCGTCTTCTTTCTCGGGCTCGCCTTCTGCCAGGCGACCGGCCATCTGCACACCAACGCTCAACATGGCTTTTGCCACTTCCACGTGCTGGCCCTGCAGGAACACCTTGGCGTCCTCGGAAAAATCCAGGATAACCAGAGAACCTTCGTCCTCGGCCCGGCGCAGCTCGATTCGGCCGTCAGGCAACTCAACAATTTCCAGAAAGGACGTCGGCATAAAAGTCTGTTCTCCACGAAAGGCCGGGATTATATCAGTCATCCGCCCGGCCTCGCTGAGGATCTGAAGAGGTTTCTTTACGGCTTGATGAACGGTGCCATGTGAATCCGACCAACGTTCAGCACTCGTTCAAACCTTCACGAAAGCGCAATGCCATCTTTTTCAGCGCCTGACGCCAGCCTTCCAACTCTTCGCGACTCAGTGGCTCGGGCTCTTCCTCTTCCAGCGCCACCGCCACGATCAAGGGCTGGGTCACATCGCCCTTGGGCACATGGGGAACACGGGGCGGCTGAAACATATCCGCATGGGCCTTAAGCAGACGCGCGACCCAGCTGTCAGGGCTCTGCGCCATTTCCACCAACTCGGCCAGCTCAGGGATCGCCATGCTTTCCAGCACCTCACGATTCATGATCATTTCCGCACGGGGCGAACCGGCCTGGGGCAAGCGGTAGAACCCGGCGATCTCATGACACAAGCCCAGTAACGCACCATACAGGTGGAACAACGCGGCTTCACGCCCGGCCTGGACCAGCGCAATCGCGTTCATCTCCTTCCCCTCCTCGGCACGGCCAAGGGCTTCCAGGGACAAACCCGCAAAATAAATTTTCTGATTGGTACGGGTATAGAGCTCGTTGGCCATAACGGCAATCTCCACAACGAATAAGCGTGATGCTGGCTATGTAGGAGCGAGCTTGCTCGCGAAAAACTTCAGAGCACCGTTCGGTGCCAGGTTTTTCGCGTAATCGTTAACAACCTTCGCGAGCGAGGACCAGGCGTCCTCCTCGTTCCCACAGCAAGCAAAAGCCGTCTATACAGACGGCTTCTAACGTTAACAGACTAGCGGGTCAAGCGCCCTGGCGCTTGTCCTCGACCTTCCACTTGCCACCGTCGTAGAACGCTTTCCAGCCGGTTGGCTTGCCGTCCACTTCGGTCTGCACGTACTGCTCCTTGGTCTTGCGGCTGTAGCGGATCACGGCTGGGCGACCATCCGGGTCCTTCTTCGGCGCGTCACACAGGAAGTGGTACTTCGGATCGATCTCGTCCTTGTGCGGCACGATCTCCAGCACCAACGGCGCTCGGGTCTCGCGATTTTTCGGGAACTGGCTGGCCGCCAGGAACAGGCCCGAGGCGCCGTCACGCAGGATGTAGGTGTCGTTGACCTTCTCGCACTTGAGTTCCGGCATCTTCACCGGGTCCATCTTCGGCGGCGCCGCGTCACCGCTTTTCAGCAGTTTGCGCGTGTTCTTGCAGGTCGGGTTGGTGCAACCGAAAAACTTGCCGAAGCGACCGGTCTTGAGCTGCATCTCGCTGCCGCACTTGTCGCATTCCAGGCTCGGGCCTTCATAGCCCTTGATGCGGTAGCTGCCCTCTTCGATCTCGTAGCCGTCGCAATCCGGGTTGTTACCGCAGATGTGCAGCTTGTGCTTCTCGTCCAGCAGGTAGGCGTCCATCGCCGTGCTGCAGATGGGGCAGCGGTGCTTGCCACGCAGTACCAGCGACTCGGATTCACCCTCGTCGTCGGCGGCGATTTCATCACCCGGCACCAGGTTGACGGTGGCCTTGCAGCGTTCTTTCGGCGGCAGGCTGTAGCCCGAGCAACCGAGGAACACGCCGGTGGATGCGGTACGAATCTGCATCGGACGGCCACAGGTCAGGCACGGGATGTCGGTCATCACCGGCTGGTTGGCACGCATGCCGCTCTCGGGGCTTTCAGCCACTTCGAGTTTTTTCTTGAAGTCGCCGTAGAACTCGTCGAGCACGTTTTTCCAGTCGCGCTCGCCCTGGGCCACGTCATCGAGGTTCTCTTCCATACCGGCGGTAAAGCCGTAGTCCATCAGGTTGGAGAAGCTCTCGGACAGGCGCTCGGTAACGATATCGCCCATCTTTTCCGAATAGAAACGACGGTTGTGCAGCGCGACGTAGCCACGGTCCTGGATGGTGGAGATGATCGCCGCGTAGGTCGACGGACGACCGATACCGCGCTTCTCCATCTCTTTCACCAGGCTGGCTTCCGAATAACGCGCCGGCGGCTTGGTGAAGTGCTGGGACGGGTCGAGCTTGATCAGCTTCAGCGTGTCGCCCTGGGCCATGTCCGGCAGCACATCGTCATCGCCAGGCTTGGCGATCTGCGGCATCACACGGGTGTAGCCGTCGAACTTGAGGATACGGCCCTTGGCACGCAACTCGAAATCGCCCGCACCCACGCTGACAGTAGTGGACAGGTATTGCGCCGGCAGCATCTGGCAAGCCAGGAACTGGCGCCAGATCAGCTCGTAGAGGCGCTCAGCGTCGCGCTCCATGCCACTCAGCTTGCTTGGCTCGGTGTTGGCATCGGAAGGACGAATCGCTTCGTGAGCCTCCTGGGCGCCTTCTTTGCTGCTGTAGACGTTCGGCTTCTCCGGCAGGTACTTCTTGCCGAATTCGCTTTCAATATAGGTACGCGCCATCGCCACCGCGTCTTGCGACAGGTTGGTGGAGTCGGTACGCATATAAGTGATGTAGCCGGCTTCGTACAGACGCTGGGCCATCATCATGGTTTTCTTCACCCCGAAGCCCAGGCGGTTACTTGCGGCCTGTTGCAGGGTGGAGGTGATGAACGGCGCCGACGGCTTGCTGCTGGTCGGTTTGTCTTCACGCTTGACGATGCTGTAGCTGGAGGCCTTGAGCTTCTCCAGCGCGGCCATGGCCTGGGCTTCGTTCAGCGGCTTGAACGCCTCGCCTTTCTCACGGGCCACTTCGAAGCGCACGTTGGCGCCCTTGGCGGTGCCCAGGTCGGCGTGGACTTCCCAGTATTCCTCGGGGTTGAACGCACGGATCTCACGCTCGCGCTCCACCACCAGCTTGACCGCTACCGATTGCACACGGCCGGCGGACAGGCCACGGGCGATCTTGGCCCACAGCAGCGGCGAGACCATGTAACCCACCACGCGGTCGAGGAAACGACGGGCCTGCTGGGCGTTGACACGATCGATGTCCAGCTCGCCCGGCTTGGAGAAGGCTTCCTGGATGGCTTTCTTGGTGATTTCGTTAAACACCACACGCTTGTAGCGGCTGTCATCACCGCCGATGGCTTCCCGCAGGTGCCAGGCAATGGCTTCCCCTTCGCGGTCCAAGTCCGTTGCGAGATAGATGGTGTCGGCATCCTTGGCGAGCCGGCGCAGCTCTTCGATGACCTTTTCCTTGCCCGGAAGGATTTCGTACTTGGCCTTCCAGCCATGATCCGGGTCCACACCCATGCGCGAGACCAGCTGCTTGCGCGCTTTCTCTTTAGGCGTGAGCACCGGACCTTCGCCCGCAGCCGCCTTGCCGCGCTTGGCGGCAGGCTCCTTGCTGGCGCTAGCCGAACCGCTGGTGGGCAGGTCTCGGATATGGCCGATACTCGACTTCACCACGTACTCGTTGCCCAAGTACTTGTTGATGGTCTTGGCCTTAGCCGGGGATTCCACAATGACCAGCGATTTGCCCATGGATCGGAAAATTCCTGAATTCGAGAAGTGAAAGGCAGTTGGCGCCTGACGCGGCAACGCTATATATAGTGGCAACAAGGTGAGGTCAAGCGCAGCATTCTGCGCGACCTGCCGTTATTGCCCTGAAAAAAGACTGGGTTCGACCTGGACCAAAGCAAAGCGCGGGACCTGCTCGCCGTCAACTTCGACGGTCTCCAGGAACATGCTCAAGGGGCGCACCCAAAAGCCGTAATCGCCATACAGTGCTTGGTAGAACACCACTTCTTCTTCGGTCTCGGAATGCCGTGCCACGCTGAAAACGCGGTACTGCGGACCTTTATAATGTTGGTAGAGCCCTGGTTCGACTTTCATGCTCTGGCCCCCTTACAAAATTTGTTGAAAAAAAAATTAAAAATTCCAAAAAACAAAAACCGGGGCACTGGGCCCCGGCTTCCGTCGACTCAACGCTTAGACGCGTTCGAAGACGGTGGAGATGCCTTGGCCGAGACCAATGCACATGGTTGCAACCCCAAGGTTACCGCCATTTTGCTTCATCACGTTAAGCAAAGTGCCGGAAATACGCGCACCGGAGCAACCGAATGGGTGGCCCAGGGCAATCGCACCGCCGTGCAGGTTAACCTTCTCGTTCATCTTGTCGAGCACTTTCAAATCTTTCAGCACCGGCAGGGCCTGTGCAGCGAAAGCTTCGTTGAGTTCGAAGAAGTCGATATCGGAGATGGTCAGGCCCGCGCGCTTCAAGGCTTTTTGTGTCGCCGGTACTGGACCATAGCCCATGATTGCCGGGTCCACACCCGCCACCGCCATCGAACGAATCACTGCCAGCGGCTGGATGCCGAGGTCCTGGGCACGCTGCGCCGACATCACGATCATGCACGAGGCGCCGTCGGTGATTTGCGACGAAGTACCCGCCGTCACGGTGCCGCCCTTCGGATTGAAGGCAGGCTTGAGGGCCGCCAGGCTTTCCAGGGTGGTATCCGGACGAATGGTTTCGTCGTAGTCGAACAGCTTGAGGAAACCGTTCTCGTCGTAGCCGTTCATCGGGATGATTTCATCCTTGAACTTGCCTTCCACGGTCGCCTTGTGGGCGAGCTGGTGGGAACGCACGCCGAACGCGTCCTGGGCTTCACGGGTAATGCCGTGCATCTTGCCGAGCATTTCCGCGGTCAGGCCCATCATGCCCGAGGCTTTTGCCGCGTACAGCGACATGTGCGGGTTAGGATCGACGCCGTGCATCATGCTGACGTGGCCCATGTGCTCCACGCCACCAACCACGAATACATCACCGTTGCCGGTCATGATCGCCTGGGCGGCGGTATGCAGCGCACTCATGGACGAGCCACACAGGCGGCTGACGGTCTGGCCGGCTGCCGTGTGCGGGATCTGCGTCATCAGCGACGCCATGCGCGCGATGTTCCAGCCCTGCTCCAGGGTCTGGTTGACGCAGCCCCAGATCACGTCCTCGACTTCGTTCGGGTCGACCTTGACGTTGCGTTCCAGCAGCTTGCTGATCAGGTGCGCCGACATGTCTTCAGCGCGGGTGTTGCGGTGCATGCCGCCCTTGGAGCGGCCCATCGGCGTACGACCGAAGTCGACAATCACGACGTCTCTTGGATTCAAGCTCATAAATATTCTCGCTCTAGTCGTCTGGGCACTTAACCGAAGAAGCGCTGGCCGTTCTTGGCCATCTCACGCAGCTTCGCGGTCGGGTGGTACAGCGGGCCCAGATCAGCGTATTGATCAGCCAGGGCAACGAACTCGGCCACACCGATCGAGTCGATGTAACGCAGCGCACCACCACGGAATGGAGGGAAGCCAATACCGTACACCAGGCCCATATCGGCCTCGGCGGCGGTTTCAACGATGCCGTCTTCCAGGCAACGCACGGTTTCCAGGCACAGGGCGATCATCATCCAGTTGATGATGTCCTCATCCGACACCTCACGCTGTTCGTAGATGACCGGAGCCAGCACTTCGTGCACCGACGGGTCGGCCACTTTCTTCTGCTTGCCCTTCTTGTCCGCCTCGTAGGCGTAGAAACCCTTGCCGTTCTTCTGGCCCAGGCGCTTGGCCTCGTAGAGCGCGTCGATCGCCGAGCGGCGGTCGTCTTTCATGCGGTCCGGGAAGCCTTCAGCCATCACGTCACGACCGTGGTGGCCGGTGTCGATGCCGACCACGTCCATCAGGTACGCAGGGCCCATTGGCCAGCCGAATTTTTCCATGACCTTGTCGATGCGCACGAAGTCCACACCGGCACTCACCAGCTTGGCGAAACCACCGAAGTACGGGAACAGCACGCGGTTGACCAGGAAGCCCGGGCAGTCGTTGACCACGATCGGGTTCTTGCCCATTTTCTTGGCGTAGGCAACGGTGGTGGCAATCGCCAGCTCGCTGGACTTCTCGCCACGGATCACTTCCACCAGCGGCATCATGTGCACCGGGTTGAAGAAGTGCATGCCGACGAAGTTTTCCGGACGCTTGAGGGCCTTGGCCAGCAGCGAAATGGAAATGGTCGAGGTGTTCGAGGCCAGGATGGTGTCGTCTTTGACGTGGCCTTCAACTTCAGCCAGTACCGCCTGCTTGACCTTCGGATTCTCGACAACCGCTTCGACCACCAGGTCGACATGGCCGAAATCGCCGTAGGACAGCGTAGGACGAATACCGTTAAGCACTTCAGCCATCTTCGCCGCAGTCATACGACCTTTATCAACGCGGCCGACCAGCAGTTTGGCGGCTTCGGCCAGGCCCTGCTCGATACCGTGTTCGTTGATGTCCTTCATCAGGATCGGCGTGCCTTTGGACGCCGACTGATAGGCGATACCGCCGCCCATGATACCGGCGCCGAGCACGGCAGCCTGTTTCACGTCCTTGGCGATTTCGTCGTAGGCCTTGGCCTTTTTCTTCAGTTCCTGGTCGTTCAGGAACAGGCCGATCAGGCTCTGGGCCGCCGAGGTCTTGGCCAGCTTGACGAAGCCTGCTGCTTCCACTTCCAGGGCTTTGTCGCGACCGAAGTTCGCGGCCTTCTGGATGGTCTTGATCGCTTCAACCGGCGCCGGGTAGTTCGGGCCGGCCTGGCCAGCCACGAAACCCTTGGCGGTTTCGAACGACATCATTTGTTCGATGGCGTTGAGCTTGAGTTTTTCCAGCTTCGGCTGACGCTTGGCCTTGTAGTCAAATTCGCCGCTGATGGCGCCCTTGATCAGGTTCAACGCGGCTTCGGCCAGCTTGTCCGGAGCCACCACGGCGTCGACGGCACCGACTTTCAGTGCGTCTTCGGCACGGTTTTCCTTGCCGGCGGCAATCCACTCGATGGCGTTGTCGGCACCAATGATGCGCGGCAGGCGCACGGTGCCGCCGAAGCCCGGGTAGATGCCCAGCTTGACTTCAGGCAGGCCGATCTTGGCGGTGGCCGCCATGACGCGGAAGTCCGCCGCCAGGCACATTTCCAGGCCGCCGCCCAGCGCGATGCCATTGATCGCGGCAACGGTCGGTACGTTGAGGTCTTCGAAATCGCTGAAAATCTTGTTGGCTTCGAGGTTGCCAGCCACCAGCTCGGCATCGGGCAGCTTGAAGTTGTCGACGAATTCGGTGATGTCAGCGCCGACGATAAACACGTCCTTGCCGCTGGAGACGATCACGCCTTTGATCGATGCATCAGCCTTGATGGTGTCTACGGCCTGACGCAGTTCGTTCAGGGTTAGACGGTTGAACTTGTTGACGGACTCACCCTTGAGGTCGAACTTCAGTTCGACGATGCCACTTTCAAGAGCCTTAACCGTGATGGCTTTACCTTCGTAAATCATCAACTGATCTCCACGATATGGAAGCTGAACAGTACACATTGGACGCTGGCCTATGCTTGGACATTGATAATTTCGTCAATGCTCAGGCCAATCCGCCAGGCACACCCGCCAATGCGATAGTCGGGTTTCTGTATGAGCGGTCTGACAGACAAACGCTCAATTCATACGCCCGTTTGATTTGGGTACGCCACCTTCATCCAATTCCGAGCAATTGTCAATCGCTCGAAAGGCTAGGAAAAACGCGACTTTCCAGTCATTTCAGAACCCCGGGGCCAGGCCCGCGATTCGTCAATATTCAACTATTCACGAAATCAATAATGAAAAAGATAGGGAAAACCGCTGTACAGAACCGGATATGCCGCTAGGCTAGCGACAACCGTAACGCGCCTGGATGAACATCCGACGCGGAAAACCCAGATTTACCGGCCTGCCTGGCCAACTCCAGCCCGATGATGCTTTCGGGCTTTTTATTGCCTGGCGTTTGGTATTTTTGTAGGAGCGAGCTTGCTCGCGAAAAATTCAAGGGCGCCGCGTATAACCTGAATACCCGCGTTATCGTTGACGATTTTCGCGAGCAAGCTCGCTCCTACAGAGAGCGGCAGAGGGCAGCATCAGGCCAGGGCCTTGAGCAATGTATCAATGGCGAGCAGGTCGCTCGCCTCGCCCTTCTCGCCCCAGTAAAGGGCGATCATTTGCTTGTCGGCCTCGACCTTGTAGACATTCGCCGGCAGCGTTGCAAAATGCGGCAACAACTTCTCGTCCACACACACTTCGCGCCACTGATTGACCCACACGCCAGGCTCCAGCTGCCAGTAGCTCCAAACGGCCGGCATACTGCCGCGCCGGGGTCGGCAGTACTGCGCACAGGGGCTCGGCGGCTCTTGCTTGAGCCAGTGCGGCCACTCCTGGGGCGCCAGTTGCATGGCCAGGCCGATGCGGCGTGCCTCCATGCGCAGGGCCATGCGCCCGCTCTGATGGCGTGATGGGCGCAGCCATGCCAGGGGGCTCAGAACCACGACAAGGATTGACACCACTATCCAGACCGTCATATGTGTACTCCCGATTTTTCTGATGAGCGGATTTGACCTGACGCAACCCTATCCGCTTGAAAGCAGCCATACTGAATCTATTGCAGTCCCCTGGAGGAACGCCCCATGTCCTACGAACATATTCTGGTCGCCGTAGACCTGACCGAAGAGTGCGATCCAGTGATCAAGCGCGCCCGAGCGTTTGCCGTTGCCAGTGGCGCAAAACTGTCACTGGTGCATATCGTCGAGCCCATGGCGATGGCCTTTGGCGGCGACGTGCCCATGGACCTTTCCCAATTGCAGCAACAACAGTTCGACCAGGCCAAGGAGCGCCTTGACCGCCTGATCGTCAAATACCCCGAAGTGACCAAGGAAAACTCCCACCTCACCTACGGCCAACCGCGCCAGGAAATCCACCACCTGGCCAAGGAGCAGCATTGCGACCTGATCGTGGTCGGCAGCCATGGCCGTCATGGTTTGGCGTTGCTGCTGGGTTCTACTGCCAATGATGTGCTGCACGGTGCGCCGTGCGATGTATTGGCCGTCAGACTGGTAAAAACCTCTTAAGGCCACATTTGAACCGCATTTCATATGAAAAAGCCCGGCGCCCATATTAGGGCGCCGGGCTTTTTTATTGCACGAAGGTCACTCAGGCATCCAGCTCGGCCCAACGCTCGACCAGCACTTCCAGCTCCTGGTTCAACGTCTCCAGGGAGGCGATGACCTTGGCGGTTTCCGCTGCCGGACGCAGGTAGAAACCCGCGTCAGCCATTTCCGCTTCTACTGCGGCGATCTGCTGTTCCTTGGCGTCGATATCACCCGGCAAGGCTTCCAGCTCACGCTGCAGCTTGTAGCTGAGTTTCTTCTTGGCCGCCGGTGCCGCTTCCTGGGCCGGTGCAGCCGCTTCCACCGGAGCCACCACAGCGGAGGTCAGGTCGGCCTTGCCGGACTTGCTCTCGGTCACGCCCAACAGGCGCGGCGAGCCGCCCTGACGCAGCCAGTCCTGGTAACCACCGACGTATTCGCGCACCTTGCCTTCACCTTCGAAGACCAGGGTGCTGGTGACCACGTTGTCGAGGAATGCCCGGTCGTGGCTGACCATCAGCACAGTGCCGTTGAAGGTCAGCAGGACCTCTTCCAGCAGCTCGAGGGTTTCCACGTCGAGGTCGTTGGTCGGTTCGTCGAGCACCAGCAGGTTGGCCGGCTTGCTGAACAACTTGGCCAGCAGCAGGCGCGCACGCTCGCCACCGGACAAGGCCTTCACGGGCGTACGCGCACGTTGCGGGCTGAACAGGAAATCACCCAGGTAGCTGAGTACGTGGCGGCTCTGGCCGTCGATATCGATAAAGTCGCGGCCTTCGGCGACGTTGTCGATCACGGTCTTTTCCAGGTCCAACTGATGGCGCAACTGGTCGAAGTAGGCCACGTCGATGCGCGTGCCCTCTTCCACCGTGCCGCTGGTCGGTTGCAGACCATTGAGCATCAGCTTGAGCAAGGTGGTCTTGCCGGTACCGTTGGCACCCAACAGGCCGATACGGTCGCCGCGTTGCAGGACCATGGAGAAGTCCTTGATCAGGAACGGGCCATCCGGGTGATGGAAGCTGACGTTCTCGAGCACCATGACCTGCTTGCCCGACTTATCGGCGGTATCCAGCTGGATATTGGCCTTGCCGGTGCGCTCGCGACGTTCGCTGCGCTCGACGCGCAGGGCCTTGAGGGCACGCACGCGGCCTTCGTTACGGGTACGGCGCGCCTTGATGCCCTGGCGGATCCAGACTTCTTCCTGGGCCAGTTTCTTGTCGAACAGGGCGTTGGCGGTTTCTTCGGCGGACAGCGCAGCTTCCTTGTGCACCAGGAAGCTGGCGTAGTCGCCGTTCCAGTCGATCAGGCCGCCACGATCCAGCTCAAGGATCCGCGTCGCCAGGTTTTGCAGGAAGGAACGGTCGTGCGTGATAAACAGCACGGCGCCCTGGAAATCCTTGAGGGCTTCTTCCAGCCAGGCGATGGCGCCGATGTCCAGGTGGTTGGTTGGCTCGTCAAGCAGCAGCAGGTCGGGCTCGGACACCAGGGCCTGGGCCAGCAGCACACGACGACGCCAGCCGCCGGACAACTCGGCGAGGGTCTTGTCGGCCGGCAGCTGCAGGCGGCTCAAGGTGCTGTCCACCAGTTGCTGCAGGCGCCAGCCGTCACGGGCTTCGAGGTCCTGCTGGACGTGCATCAGCTTGTCCAGGTCGGCTTCGGTGACGCAGTTCTGGGCCAGGTGATGGTATTGCGCAAGCAACTCACCGACACCGTCCAGGCCTTCGGCAACCACGTCGAACACAGTCCGTCCGTCGGCAACCGGCAATTCCTGCGGCAATTCGCCAATCTTGAGGCCTGGGGCGCGCCAGACAGAGCCGTCATCGGGCTTCTGGTCGCCCTTTACCAGCTTCATCATGCTGGACTTGCCGGTGCCGTTGCGGCCGATGATGCACACCCGCTCACCACGGGCGATCTGCCAGGACACCTTGTCCAACAACGGCATAGCGCCGAAAGCAAGGGACACATCGCTGAATTTGAGCAGGGTCATACGCTTCTCCAAAAACTGGGCGCGCATTCTACCTGACTTGAGGGTGGGATGCGGCCAGCATTTTCGCTACCGACACGTTCTGTAGGACATTTCCGGAGAACTTGAACGAACCACCCGGCAAAGCTTTCGCCGGTCGCTGGCAAAAGGCTAAGCTAGGGGCAATCAGTGTCGGCGGTGCCGGTGCTAGTCGTGATTTCTCTGCACGGACGTCTCATGCGCAGTCGCCTTTTCAACTTTTTATCTTGTCTGCTTTTTTCCGCCACCGCCGTTCAATCCGCCCAGGCCGTGGACCTCACCACCCAACGTCAATATTACGATGAAGCCAAACGTGCCCTGGCCAAGGGCGATACCGGCCCCTACATGCAATACAGCCAGGCCCTGGCCGACTACCCGCTGACGCCTTACCTGGCCTACGACGAACTGACCGCCCGGCTGAAGACCGCCAGCAACGAGGAAATCGAACAATTCCTTGCCAAAAACGGCGACCTGCCCCAGGCCAACTGGATGAAACTGCGTTGGTTGCGCTGGTTGGCCGAGCGTGGCGACTGGCAGACCTTTGAAAAGTACTACGACCCCAAGCTCAATTTCGTCGAGCTGGACTGCCTGCATGGCCAGTTCCAACTGACCCACAACTTGAAGGCTGAAGGCTACAAAACCACCGAAAAACTCTGGATGACCGGCAAATCCCAGCCGGCCGCCTGTGATGCCACCTTCAGCCAATGGGCCGCCGACGGCCAACTCACTGAACAAAAAATCTGGGACCGCGCCAAACTCGCCGCCGAAGCACGCAATTACCCGCTGGCCAACAGCCTGGTAAAAACCCTGCCGACCCTGGGCGCCCAGGGCCGCCTGATGGTGGACGTAGCACAGAAGCCCGACATGCTCGGCGACCCGTCGCGCTTCCTGCCGGCCACCGAGGCGATGTCTGACGCCGTCGGCCTGGGCCTGCGCCGCCTGGCACGCCAGGATCCGGACAAGGCCATGGCCCTGCTCGACGGTTACGCCAGCAGCATGCACTTCTCCCGTGACGAAAAAGTGGCAATCGCCCGTGAAATCGGCCTGACCCTGGCCAAGCGCTTCGACCCGCGAGCGCTTGAGGTGATGACCAAGTACGACCCCGAGTTGCGCGACAACACCGTGTCCGAATGGCGCCTGCGCCTGCTGTTGCGCCTGGCCCGCTGGGAAGATGCCTACCAACTGACGCGCAAACTCCCGCAGGATTTGGCCACCACCAACCGCTGGCGCTACTGGCAGGCCCGGAGCCTGGAACTGGCCGAGCCGAAAAACCCGCAAGCCCTGGTGCTGTACAAGAATCTCGCGCAGGAACGTGACTTCTATGGCTTCCTGGCCGCCGATCGCTCCAAGGCTCCGTACCAGTTGAAGAACAAGCCGCTGCTGATGAGCCAGGCGCTGGTCAACAAAGTGCGTAACACCCCGGGGGTGCGCCGTGCCCTTGAGTTCTACGCCCGTGGCCAGATCGTGGATGGCCGCCGCGAGTGGTACCACGTCAGCCGCCATTTCAACCGTGACGAAATGGTCGCCCAGGCCAAGCTGGCCTACGACATGAAGTGGTACTTCCCAGCGATCCGCACCATCAGCCAGGCCCAGTACTGGGATGACCTGGACATCCGCTTCCCGATGGCCCACCGCGACACCCTGGTGCGCGAAGCCAAGGTCCGTGGCCTGCATTCCAGCTGGGTATTCGCCATCACCCGCCAGGAAAGCGCATTCATGGACGACGCCCGCTCCGGGGTCGGCGCCAGCGGCCTGATGCAACTGATGCCCGGCACCGCCAAGGACACTGCGCGCAAGTTCAGCATCCCCCTGGCCTCACCCGCCCAGGTGCTGGACCCGGACAAAAACATCCAGCTCGGCGCGGCTTACCTGAGCCAGGTGCACAGTCAGTTCAACGGCAACCGTGTCCTCGCCTCCGCCGCCTACAACGCCGGTCCCGGCCGCGTGCGCCAGTGGCTACGTGGCGCCGACCACCTGAGTTTCGACGTATGGGTGGAAAGCATCCCGTTCGACGAAACCCGCCAGTATGTGCAGAACGTGCTGTCTTATTCGGTGATCTACGGGCAGAAGCTCAACTCGCCACAGCCGTTGGTGGACTGGCATGAGCGGTATTTTGACGACCAATGACGCACCACATCCCTGTGGCGAGCGGGCTTGCCCCGCGTTGGAGTGCGAAGCGCTCCTGAGCCAGTCGTTGCGGTGCAACTGATAGTTTTTGGGGGCTGCTACGCAGCCCAACGCGGGGCAAGCCCGCTCGCCACATATCTCGTGCTAGGCCTGGTTTTTTGCAACCTCTGCGGCGTCGCTGAACTGCAACGCCGCCAACCGCGCATACAGCGGGTTGCTCGCAATCAGTTGCTGGTGCGTCCCCACCGCCACCAGCCTGCCCTGATCCATCACCGCGATACGGTCAGCGTTCTTCACCGTCGCCAGTCGATGGGCGATAACCAGCGTGGTACGCCCTTGCATCAATTGCGGCAACGCTTGCTGGATCAGGTGTTCACTCTGGGCATCCAGGGCACTGGTGGCTTCGTCCAGCAGCAGGATCGGCGCGTCCACCAGCAACGCACGAGCAATCGCCAATCGTTGGCGCTGGCCGCCGGAGAGGCCCATGCCGCCGTCGCCGAGGTGGGTCTGGTAGCCGTCGGGCATTTGCAGGATGAAATCGTGGGCGTGGGCGATGCGGGCGGCGGCTTCGACTTGCTCGCGCGTGGCCGCTGGGTTGCCGTAGCGGATGTTCTCCTCGACGCTGCCGAAGAACAGCGCCGGGCTCTGGGACACCAGGGCGAAGTGGCGACGCAGGTCCAGGGGGTCCAGATCGGTCAGCGCCTGGCCTTCAATCAGGATGCGGCCTTGCTGGGGATCGTAGAAGCGCAGCAGCAGGTCGAAAAGCGTCGATTTGCCCGCGCCGGACGGCCCCACCAGTGCCAGGGTTTCGCCGGGGTTGATGGTCAGGTTCAGGCCGTCGATGGCGTAGCTGTCCGGCCGCGAAGGGTAGGAAAAACGCAGGTCCTGCAGCTCCATACGGCCGCTGACGCGCTCGGGCAACTGCACTTTACCCGTGGCCGGCGCCTGGATCTCGTTGCTCGACTGCAACAGCTCACCAATGCGCTCCGCTGCACCGGCGGCACGTTGCAGTTCACCGAGGACTTCGCTCAGGGTACCGACGGCGCTGCCGACGATCAGGCTGTAGAACACGAACGCAGCCAGCTCGCCGCCGGAAATGCGCCCGCTGATCACATCCATGCCGCCGACCCACAGCATCACGCCCACCGCACCCAGCACCAGCATGATCACCAGGGTAATCAACCAGGCGCGCTGGGCGATGCGTTTGCGTGCGGTGGTGAACGCCTCTTCCACGGTCACGGCAAAGCGTTGCTCGTCCTGGACCTGGTGGTTATAGGCTTGCACGGTCTTGATCTGGCCAAGGGTCTCGGACACGTAGCTGCCCACATCAGCAATACGGTCCTGGCTCAGGCGCGACAGGCTGCGCACGCGACGGCCGAAGATCAGGATCGGCGCCAGCACCAGCGGCAGCGCCACCACCACGATGCTGGTGAGCTTGGGGTTGGTGATGAACAGCAGTACGATGCCGCCGATCACCATCAAGGCATTGCGCAGGAACAGCGACAGCGACGAACCGATCACCGATTGCAGCAAGGTGGTGTCGGTGGTCAGCCGCGATTGGATTTCCGAGCTGCGGTTGTTCTCGTAGAAACCTGGGTGCAGGTAGATCAGGTGGTTGAAGACCTGCCGGCGAATATCCGCCACCACCCGCTCACCGATCCACGACACCAGGTAAAACCGCGCAAACGTGCCCACGGCCAAGCCCAGCACCAGCACCATGAACAGGCCGATGGACTGGTTGAGCAGGTGCGGCGATTGGGTCATGAAGCCCTGGTCCACCAGCAGGCGAATGCCCTGCCCCATGGACAAGGTGATGCCGGCGGTGACGATCAGCGCGACCAGAGCACCGAGGGCCTGCCAGCGGTAGGGCGCGATGAAACGACTGGCCAGGCGAATTGCACGGCGTTGACGGACTGAGAGCATGGAGGGCATCACCTGATCGGAAAGGGTTGGTACCTGCCTGCTTACATGGGGGGAACTTGCGCGAATAACAATGAGTCAGGTTAATTATGCCCGCCGATGCTGGCCCCTAGAGGCTATCGGTCTAACACCCGGCTGGAAATCCACAGCGGTTTCTGGTGGACTGGGTGTTCGAACCGGTGATCTCGTAAGGAGTTGTAACAGCGCGGTCACTCGGGGGTTATACAGTAGGTACACAACCTGATGAGGAGACAGGCCATGACCTTGCAAAACAGCAGCGATGCCAAGATTGAAGTGATCCGCCAACCGCAGCACTTGCCTTGCTCCGTGATCGACGCCCAGGGCCGCGAAGTGCAGATTACCGAAGAGATGATCCAGCAAGCGTGCCGCGAGCTGGAACAGCGACTGGTCAAGCCTGCCCAGCAAGGCTGAAGGGCCTACGCTCTTTCAAACCCGGCCCCGGTGGCCGGGTTTTTTATTCGGTGTTTAAACGGTTGCCGCGCCCAATGCGGACACGATGCGCGCCAACACCGCTGACTCCCCATTCACAATGCGCACCTTCAAGCCGTCGATTTCACGACGCTCCGGATAATGCTTGCGCAGCACGTCGAACGCCTTGCGTTGTTCTTCGACGGTACCCACCAGGCTGCGGCGGAAATCCGCATCATCACGGCGCGGGTCGTACACGCTGCGGCACAACGTCGCCAGCGCCCAGGCCGGATCGGTCGATGCGTTCAAGTGCACTTCGGCCAGCCACGGTTGCGGCAACAAGTCGCCCAACTGAATGCTCGGCTCCTGGCCCAGGTGCCCGCAGAACGCCTGATAGATCTGCGCCGTACCGCGCTGCTTGCCGTCCAGGCTGTAACCGGCGATATGCGGGGTGGCCAACACACACAGGTCGGCCAGGTCGACGTCCACCTCGGGCTCGCCTTCCCAAACGTCCAGCACCGCTTGCAGGTCTTCACGCGCCAGCAGCACATCGCGCAGGGCCGCGTTGTCCACCACCGGGCCACGGCTGGCGTTGATCAGCCAGGCGCCGGGCTTGAGGCGGTTGAGGCGGTCGCGATCAAACAGGTGCCAGGTGGAACCATGGCCGGACTTGGTCAGCGGCGTGTGCAGGCTGATCACATCGCATTGCTCGATGATCTGCTCGAGGCTGACGTAATCGCCGTCTTCGGCGATCTGCCGCGGCGGGTCGCAGACCAGCACGTTCCAGCCCAGGCCCTTGAGCACTTTGATCAGCCGCCCGCCCACTTCACCGGCGCCGACCACGCCATAGGTACGCTGATTGAGGTCGGCGCCTTCGATCTCGGCCAGGGTTTGCAGGCTGCCCAGCACATAGTCCACCACGCCACGCGCATTGCAGCCTGGGGCGCTGGACCACTGGATACCGGCCTGCTTGAAGTAATCGAGGTCGAGGTGGTCGGTGCCGATGGTGCAGGTGCCGACAAAACGCACCTGCGTGCCGTCCAGCAGGGCGCGGTTGACGTTGGTCACCGAGCGCACCAGCAGCACATCGGCCTGTTCGACGGTGGCGCGGTCGATGGAACGGCCGGACACTCGGCGAATCTCGCCAAATCCTTGGAAGAACTCATCGAGCAGCGGGATATTTTCGTCGGCAACAATCAGCATGGCAGGCTCCTTTGGCGGATCAGCAGTGTACAGGGATGCGATCTTCAATGTGGGAGGGGGCTGGCAGGTCGCTTACAAATCCCTAACACAGGTTTTTTCCTGACCGTTACGTCAAGGCGTAGAATCCGCGGCCTTGCACCCTCTTGACTGGACTTGCGTACGTGAACACTGCCACTGCCCCCCTCACCCGCCCCACCCGCATCAGCCGGGAAGTGGGTGGCCTGCTGACGCTCGCGCTGCCGATCATGATCGGCCAACTGGCAACCACGGCCATGAGCTTCGTCGATGCGGTGATGGCCGGGCGCGTCAGCCCCCAGGACCTGGCGGCGGTGGGCCTGGGCAATTCGATCTGGATTCCGGTGTACCTGCTGATGACCGGTACGCTGCTGGCCACCACGCCGAAAGTCGCCCAGCGCTACGGTGCGGGCCACTACGGCGAAATCGGGCCATTGGTGCGTCAGTCACTGTGGCTGGCGGTGGTGGTCGGCATCATCGGCGCACTGCTGTTGCTTTGCGCCGAGCCGATCCTGCATGCCATGAAGGTCGAGCCGGACCTTATCGCCCCCACCATGGGCTACCTGCATGGCATCGCCGCCGGGATGCCGGCCATCGCCCTCTACTACGTGCTGCGCTGTTTCAGTGATGGCCTGGGCCGCACCCTGCCCAGCATGGCCATGGGCCTGTGCGGGCTGGCGCTGAATATTCCACTGAACTACATCTTCATCTACGGCCACCTGGGCGTGCCGGCCATGGGCGGCGTAGGCTGCGGCTGGGCCACGGCCATTGCGATGTGGGTGATGATGCTCGGCATGGCCGCCTGGACCCGCTGGGGGGCGGCCTACCAGAGCAGCGAACTGTTCAAGCGCTTCGACTGGCCGCAGTGGTCGGTGATCAAGCGCGTACTGGGGATTGGCCTGCCGATCGGCATCGCGATCTTTGCCGAATCGAGCATCTTTGCCGTCATCGCCCTGCTGCTCGGCAGCCTGGGCGCCACCGTTGTGTCGGGGCACCAGATCGCGCTGAACGTCAGCTCACTGGTGTTCATGATCCCCTACTCCCTGAGCATGGCCGTCACCGTGCGCGTCGGCCAGGCCCTGGGGCGTGGCGAGGCGCGTGAAGCACGCTTCGCCGCCGGGGTCGGCATGGGCACGGCGCTGGCGTACGCCTGTCTGTCGTGCAGCCTGATGCTGGTGTTTCGCGAGCAGATTGCGGCGATCTACACCCCGGACCCCATCGTCATACACCTGGCCTCGACGCTGATCGTGTTTTCAGCGCTGTTTCAGTTCAGTGACTCGATCCAGGTCACCGCCGCTGGCGCCCTGCGTGGCTACCAGGACACCCGTGTCACCATGGTGCTGACCCTGTTTGCCTATTGGGGCGTGGGGCTGCCGGTGGGGTACGCCCTGGGGCTGAGCAACTGGCTGGGCGAACCCAGCGGCCCGAGCGGTTTGTGGCAAGGGCTGATCGTGGGCTTGAGCTGTGCGGCGGGGATGCTGCTGGTGCGCCTGGCGCGCAGTGCACGCCGGCGCATTCGCGCCAACAAGGCATAAGCACAACGCGTACCCCTGTAGGAGCGGTGTTAGTCGAGTTTTTTGCGGATCCAGTACAGATAGGTACCGGCCTGCTCCTGTTGATCCACCAGTTCATGGTCAAGGAACACGCAGAACTTGGGGATATCGCGGCGCGTCGACGGGTCGGTCGCGATCACCTTGAGCAAGCCGCCGGGCGGCAGGTCGCGGATGTGCTGGTGCAGCATCATCACCGGCTCAGGGCAGTTGAGGCCCGTTGCGTCGAGGGTGCCATCCACGGCGGTGTCGAAAATATCGCTCATTGTCTACTCCTGAAACCGGCGCTCAGTTTAGCGGGCCTTGGTTTTCTTCACATCCACCAGCCGACGCAGGTGGCAGGTCACTTCTTCACGGTCGTGATACAGCTGCTTGCAGCCGATCTCCACCCGAATGCCGCGCGCCTTGAAACCGTCCTCGATACGTTCCAGCAGGCGCTTGACCTCGGCGTAACGCTGTTTCATCGGCAACTTCAGGTTCACCACCGCCTCGCGGCAATACCCTTCGCCGATCCAGGTCTCAAGCAGCGCCGCGTTGCGCGCCGGCTTTTCGACGATGTCGCACACCATCCAGTCCACCGGCTGCTTGGGCACGAAAGTAAAGCCGTCGGCCATCAGGTGCTGCACCAGGCCGGTGTCCATCAGGCTTTCGGCCATGGGACCGTTGTCGATGGCGGTCACCAACATGCCACGGTTGACCAGTTGCCAGGTCCAGCCACCAGGGGCCGCGCCCAGATCGACGCCGGTCATGTCGCCATGCAGGCGCTCGTCCCACTGGTCGCGGGGGATAAAGTGGTGCCAGGCCTCTTCCAGCTTCAGGGTCGAGCGGCTGGGCGCGTCCCGGGGGAATTTCAACCGCGGGATGCCCATCGGCCACATCGCCGAGTTATTCGACTCGGCCAGGCCCATGAACACTTCGCGGCCGCTTTTGAAGGTCAGCAGCAGGCGCGGCTTGCTCGGGTCGTCCACCAGCTTGCCGGCGTTCAACAAGGCTTTGCGCAGGTGCACTTCGAATTTCTTGCAGAAGTTCGAGAGTTCCTTGCCGTCATTGGTGTCGACCATCTCCAGCCACAGGCTGCCGCACACCGGGAATTCACGCAGGTGAGCGAGGATCACGCTGATACGGTCGGTTTCCGGCAGGTCGATAAACACCCCGCGCGCCCACTGCCGCGGGAAGATCAGCTCGGCAAAGCGCTGGCCGTGCATCAGGCGCTGGGCGCCGTCTTCTTCGGTGCAGACAAATTCGGCGCAGGCGCTGCCGGTCTTGGCCTTGGCGTAGCCGGAAACGTTCAGGCGCGCGGCGTGTTCCGCGATCTCGGAACAGACTTCGCCCTCAAACCCCGGGCGGCAGTGCATAAAAAGGGTGTTCATCGACTCTCCTGGTGACTCAACTGAAGTTGCGCTATCGCAATGCCTGTCATGAAAACGCGCGCATGATAGCCGAGTTCGGAACCTTGGTTCTGTCCATAGAGTCCAGTAATTAGCCAGCTACTGAAAACAGCGCTAGTTTGAAAGCTCTGTTCGTCCCGTCAGGTCCGTAGCCGTGCGGACCATAAGGAGTCATGTAATGTCATCCCTTGATAGCCTGAGAACCCTTAAAACTTTAGAAATCGACGACAAGACCTACCACTATTTCAGCCTGCCCGAGGCCGCCAAGAGCCTGGGTGACCTGGATAAGCTGCCGATGTCCCTCAAGGTGCTGCTGGAGAACCTGCTGCGCTGGGAAGACAACAAGACCGTCACCGGCGCCGACCTCAAGGCCATTGCCGCCTGGCTCAAAGAGCGCCAGTCCGACCGCGAGATCCAGTACCGCCCCGCCCGCGTCCTGATGCAGGACTTTACCGGCGTACCCGCCGTGGTCGACCTGGCCGCCATGCGCGCCGCCGTGGCCAAGGCCGGCGGCGACCCGCAGCGCATCAACCCGCTCTCGCCCGTGGACCTGGTAATCGACCACTCGGTGATGGTCGACAAGTTCGGCAACGCCGACGCCTTCGAGCAGAACGTCGACATCGAAATGCAGCGCAACGGCGAACGCTACGCCTTCCTGCGCTGGGGACAGAGCGCCTTCGACAACTTCAGTGTGGTACCGCCGGGCACCGGCATCTGCCACCAGGTCAACCTCGAATACCTGGGCCGCACCGTGTGGACCAAGGACGAGGACGGCCGCACCTACGCCTTCCCAGACACCCTGGTGGGCACCGACTCCCACACCACCATGATCAACGGCCTCGGCGTGCTCGGCTGGGGCGTGGGCGGGATCGAAGCGGAAGCGGCGATGCTCGGCCAACCGGTGTCGATGCTGATCCCGGAAGTGATCGGCTTCAAGCTCACCGGCAAATTGAAAGAAGGCATCACCGCCACCGACCTGGTGCTGACCGTCACCCAGATGCTGCGTAAAAAAGGCGTGGTGGGTAAGTTCGTCGAGTTCTACGGCGACGGCCTGGCCGACCTGCCCCTGGCGGACCGCGCGACCATCGCCAACATGGCCCCGGAATACGGCGCCACCTGCGGCTTTTTCCCGGTGGATGAGGTGACCCTGGACTACCTGCGCCTCTCCGGTCGCCCGGCTGCCACTGTGAAGCTGGTCGAGGCCTACACCAAGGCCCAGGGCCTGTGGCGCAACGCTGGTCAGGAGCCAGTGTTCACCGACAGCCTGGCCCTCGACATGGGCAGCGTCGAAGCCAGCCTCGCCGGGCCGAAACGCCCACAGGACCGTGTGTCCCTGCCCAACGTCGGCCAGGCGTTCAGCGACTTCCTCGACCTGCAGTTCAAACCCACCACCAAGGAAGAAGGCCGCCTGGAAAGTGAAGGCGGCGGCGGTGTGGCCGTGGGCAACGCCGACCTGGTGGGCGAAACCGACTATGAATACGAAGGCCAGACCTATCGCCTGAAAAACGGCGCCGTGGTGATCGCCGCCATCACCTCCTGTACCAACACGTCCAACCCCAGCGTGATGATGGCCGCCGGGCTGGTGGCGAAAAAAGCCGTGGAGAAAGGCCTCACGCGCAAACCCTGGGTGAAAACCTCCCTGGCGCCTGGCTCCAAAGTGGTCACCGACTACTACAAGGCCGCGGGCCTCACCCAGTATCTGGATAAAATTGGCTTCGACCTCGTGGGCTATGGCTGCACCACCTGCATCGGCAACTCCGGGCCGTTGCCCGAGCCGATTGAAAAAGCCATCCAGAAGGCCGACCTCGCCGTAGCGTCGGTGCTGTCCGGCAACCGCAACTTTGAAGGCCGCGTGCACCCCCTGGTGAAAACCAACTGGCTGGCCTCGCCGCCGCTGGTGGTGGCCTACGCTTTGGCGGGGACCGTACGCATCGATATCAGCAGCGAACCGCTGGGTAACGATCAACAGGGTAATCCGGTGTATTTGAAGGACATCTGGCCGAGCAGCCAGGAGATCGCCGACGCCGTTGCGCAGGTCAGCACCGGAATGTTCCACAAGGAATACGCCGAGGTGTTTGCCGGTGACGAACAGTGGCAAGCCATTGAAGTGCCACAGGCCGCGACCTATGTGTGGCAGAAAGACTCCACCTACATCCAGCACCCGCCATTCTTCGACGACATCGCCGGGCCTCTGCCGGTGATCAAAGACGTCAAGGGCGCCCACGTACTGGCGTTGCTGGGGGACTCGGTGACCACCGACCACATTTCCCCCGCCGGCAACATCAAGACCGACAGCCCCGCCGGCCGCTACCTGCGCGAGCAAGGCGTGGAGCCGCGTGACTTCAACTCCTACGGCTCACGTCGGGGCAACCATGAAGTGATGATGCGCGGCACCTTCGCCAATATACGCATTCGCAACGAAATGCTTGGCGGCGAGGAAGGCGGCAATACGCTGTACATCCCCACCGGCGAGAAAATGCCGATCTACGATGCGGCCATGAAGTACCAGGCCTCGGGCACACCGCTGGTGGTGATCGCCGGTCAGGAGTACGGCACCGGCTCCAGCCGCGACTGGGCCGCCAAGGGCACCAACCTGCTGGGGGTCAAGGCGGTGATCGCCGAGAGTTTCGAGCGGATTCACCGTTCCAACCTGGTGGGCATGGGCGTGCTGCCGCTGCAGTTCAAGCTGGATCAGAACCGCAAGGCGCTGAAGCTTACGGGCAAGGAGAAGATCGATATTCTCGGCCTGACCGAGGTAGAGATCGTGCCGCGGATGAACCTGACGCTGGTGATTACCCGCGAGGATGGCAGCAGCGAGAAGGTCGAGGTGCTGTGCCGGATCGATACCTTGAATGAAGTGGAGTACTTCAAGTCGGGGGGGATTCTGCACTATGTGCTGCGGCAGTTGATTGCCAGCTAAGGGTCGCTGGAGATCAAATGTGGGAGGGGGCTTGCTCCCGATGACGGTATGTCAGTCAAAACATCTATGACTGATCCACTGCCATCGGGAGAAAGCCCCCTCCCACATTTTGATCGCGTTTAACGCTTCAGATCAGCCGAACAACCACTTCCACAGCAGTACCAGCACCACTACCGCCAGCACCGGCCGCGCAATGCGGTAAGCCTTCGGATGCTTGCGCTTCCACTGCTTGACCACGCCGCTGAACTTGTCGCTGAAGGTCTTGCTCCAGGCATACGCCTGGTTGATGCCGCCGACGCGCTCGTCATCCAGGTTCTGCGGTGCGGTGGCGCGGCCCAACTGCTTGCTGACCCAGCGATTGACCCGGGTCATCAGGCGGTTGCTCAGCGGACGCTCGATGTCGCAGAACAGGATCACGCGGGTCTTCTCGGTTTCGTTCTTCACCCAGTGCACATAGGTTTCGTCGAACATCACGTCTTCACCGTCGCGCCAGGCATACACCTGGCCGTCGACGAAGATGCGGCAGTCGTCGGAGTTCGGCGTGGACAAGCCCAGGTGATAACGCAGGGAACCGGCAAACGGGTCACGGTGCGGGTTGAGGTGGCTGCCGCCCGGCAACAGCGCGAACATCGCGCCCTTGACGTTGGGGATGCTGCTCACCAAGGCCACGGTTTTCGGGCACAGCGCCTCGGCCGATGGCAGGGGTTTGTCGTACCACTTGAGGTAGAAACGCTTCCAGCCCTTCTTGAAGAACGAACCGAAACCGGCGTCGTTGTTCTTTTCGGCGGCGCGGATGTAACCCTCGTCGAACAGGTGCATGGCCTCTTCGCGGATCACCTCCCAGTTGTCCTTGAGCACGTCCAGTTCCGGGAACTTGCTGCGGTCCAGGTACGGCTTGGACGGCACGGCCGAAAACAGGTACATCAAGGCGTTATAGGGGGCGAACAGCGCCGAATGGTTGACGAACTGGCGCAACATCGGCAAACGGGCCTTGCCGCGCAGGTGCACATACAGCGTGCTGCCGATAAACAGCAACAACACCGACAGTTTGGCGGCCAAAGAAAAGGTCATGCAGCAACTCCTGGAAATAAGCGCCTGGCCAACAGCCTCCCGGAGACGGGAGACCAGACGTGACAGCCGGCCATGATAAACAGTTGGGCCATTATGCAGAAGGCCCAGGCTGACCGGCTGACATAAATCAAGCCTGGTTTTCCTGCTCGGTAAACAAATCGCTGAACAGCATGCTCGACAGGTAGCGTTCACCGGAGTCCGGCAGGATCACCACAATGGTCTTGCCCTGCATTTCCGGCTTCTCGGCCAGGCGTACGGCCACGGCCATGGCGGCACCGCAGGAGATACCGCACAGGATGCCCTCTTCCTGCATCAGGCGCAGGGCCATGGCCTTGGATTCCTCGTCGGTCACCAGTTCCACGCGGTCGACCATCGACAGGTCGAGGTTTTTCGGCACGAACCCGGCGCCAATCCCCTGGATCTTGTGGGGGCTGGGCTTGATCTCTGCACCGGCCAGGGCCTGGGTGATCACCGGCGACACCATCGGCTCGACAGCCACCGACAGGATCGGCTTGCCTGCAGTGTTCTTGATGTAGCGCGACACACCGGTGATGGTGCCCCCCGTGCCCACGCCCGCCACCAGCACGTCCACGGCGCCATCGGTGTCGTTCCAGATTTCCGGGCCGGTGGTTTTTTCGTGGATGGCCGGGTTGGCCGGGTTTTCGAACTGGGCCGGCATAAAGTAGGTGGCCGGGTCACTGGCAACGATTTCGCCGGCCTTGTCGATGGCACCCTTCATGCCCTTGGCCGGCTCGGTCAGGACCAATTCGGCGCCGAGGGCCTTGAGCACCTTGCGGCGTTCGATACTCATGGACGCCGGCATGGTCAGCAGCAACTTGTAGCCACGGGCGGCGGCGACAAAGGCCAGGCCGATACCGGTATTGCCGGAAGTCGGTTCCACGATGGTCATGCCCGGCTTGAGCTTGCCGGTGCTTTCGGCGTCCCAGATCATGTTTGCGCCAATGCGGCACTTCACCGAATAACCCGGGTTACGCCCCTCGATCTTGGCCAGGATGGTCACGCCACGCGGTGCGATACGGTTGATCTGAACCAGGGGCGTGTTACCGATGGAGTGCGCGTTGTCTGCAAAAATGCGGCTCATGGCGGGTCCTATTAGGCGGTTTTCAGAAAGGCTCCAAGGGTATGCCTCGTGCTGCAAAGCGTCCAGTCGAAGGAACGTTGCACCTGCCGCAGGGGTCCACCGCACCAGTATGGACAGAGGACTCTCCCCATGAAACGTCGCTACAGCTGGCCACTATGGACCATTGCCGGATTGCTGGTGGTCCTGGTCGCCGTGAGCATCGCGCTCCCTTACCTGGTGCGTAACTACCTGAATGACAAGCTCGCCGACATGGGCGATTACCGCGGCCAGGTGACCGACGTGGACCTCGCGCTGTGGCGGGGTGCGTACCGGATCAACGGCCTGGAGATCGTCAAGGTCGACGGCAAGGTGCCCGTCCCGTTCGTCAAGGCGCCGCTGATCGACCTGGCGGTGAGCTGGCACTCTCTTTGGTACGACCACGCGGTGGTGGCCAAAGTGCTGTTTATCCAGCCCGAGGTTAACTTCGTCGACGGCGGCGCCAACAAACAAGCCTCCCAGACCGGTAAGGGTACCGACTGGCGCGAGCAGTTGAGTAAGTTGGCCCCCATCACCCTCGACGAAGTACGCATCGAAGACGGCAAGATCGCCTTCCACAACTTCAGCTCCAAGCCCGTGGTGAAGATCGACGCGACCGACGTCAACGCCAGCTTCTACAACCTGACCAATGTGGTCGACGTCAAAGGCCGGCGCGACGCGCGCTTCGACGGCAAGGCCCTGCTGCAAGGCCAGGCCCCGCTGGAAGCCACCGCCACCTTCGACCCGCTGAGCAATTTCGAGAACTTCGAGTTTCGCTTCCGCGCCAGGGACTTGCAGCTCAAGCGCATGAACGACTTCGCCGCCGCCTATGGCAAGTTCGACTTCAAGGCCGGCACCGGGGACGTGGTGATCGAAGCCCAGGCGGAAAAAGGTCAATTGACCGGGTACATCAAGCCGCTGCTGCGCGACGTGGAAGTCTTCGACTGGCAGCAGGACGTGGAGAACAAGGACAAGAACATCTTTCGTTCGATCTGGGAGGCCGTGGTGGGCGCCAGCGAGACCGTATTGAAGAACCAGGCAAAGAACCAGTTCGCCACCCGCGTGGAACTCAGTGGCAGCGTGCACCAGCAAAATGTCAGCGCGTTCTCCGCATTTTTGGCGATTTTGCGTAATGGTTTTATCCAGGCGTTCAATGCGCGCTATGAGCAGCCCAAGCCCAGCGCAGATTAAAATGTGGGAGGGGGCTTGCTCCCGATGGCAATGTTTCAGCCAACAGATTCATTGGCTGATCCGCCGTCATCGGGAGCAAGCCCCCTCCCACATTGGTCATTCAGGGACTGAATAACCCGTCTGCGTTCACAGTCGCCGGGGCCGCGAGGTATAGTCAGGGCATTGATGAATTCGAGGAATGACCGATGAAGTTCGAAGGCACCCAGGCCTACGTTGCCACTGATGACCTGAAACTGGCCGTCAACGCTGCCATCACCCTGGAGCGTCCGCTGCTGGTCAAGGGTGAGCCCGGCACCGGCAAGACCATGCTCGCCGAACAACTGGCCGAGTCCTTCGGCGCCAGGCTGATTACCTGGCACATCAAGTCCACTACCAAGGCCCACCAGGGCCTGTACGAGTACGACGCGGTCAGCCGCCTGCGCGACTCGCAACTGGGAGTGGACAAGGTGCACGACGTGCGCAACTACCTGAAGAAGGGCAAGCTCTGGGAAGCATTCGAGTCCGAGGAGCGGGTGATCCTGCTGATCGATGAAATCGACAAGGCCGACATCGAGTTCCCCAACGACCTGCTGCAAGAGCTCGACAAGATGGAGTTCTACGTCTACGAAATCGACGAGACCATCAAGGCCAGGAAGCGCCCGATCATCATCATTACCTCCAACAACGAAAAAGAGCTGCCGGACGCGTTCCTGCGCCGCTGCTTCTTCCACTACATCGCCTTCCCCGACCGCACCACCCTGCAAAAAATCGTCGACGTGCACTACCCGGACATCAAGAAGGAGCTGGTCAGCGAGGCGCTGGACGTGTTTTTCGACGTGCGCAAAGTCCCCGGCCTGAAGAAAAAACCGTCCACCTCCGAGCTGGTTGACTGGCTCAAGTTGCTGATGGCCGACAATATCGGCGAAGCGGTGCTGCGCGAGCGCGACCCCACCAAGGCCATCCCGCCTCTGGCCGGTGCCTTGGTCAAGAACGAGCAAGACGTGCAGTTGCTCGAACGCCTGGCATTCATGAGCCGTCGCGGTAATCGATAATGTTGCTCAACCTGTTCAATGAAATGCGCGCAGCCAAGGTCCCGGTGTCGGTGCGCGAGCTGCTCGACCTGATCAACGCGCTGAAACAGCGCGTGACCTTTGCCGACATGGACGAGTTCTACTACTTGGCCCGGGCGATCCTGGTCAAGGACGAACGGCATTTCGACAAGTTCGACCGCGCCTTCAGCGCCTACTTCAATGGCCTGGAAAAGCTCGACGATCACCTGCAGGCGCTGATCCCCGAAGACTGGCTGCGCAAGGAGTTCGAGCGCTCGCTGAGCGATGAAGAGCGCGCACAGATCCAGTCCCTGGGCGGCCTCGACAAGCTGATCGAGGCATTCAAGAAACGCCTGGAAGAACAGAAGGAACGCCACGCCGGCGGCAACAAATGGATCGGCACCGGCGGTACCAGCCCGTTTGGCTCCGGCGGCTACAACCCCGAAGGCATTCGCGTCGGCGACGCCGGCAAACGCCAGGGCAAGGCGGTAAAAGTCTGGGACCAGCGCGAATACAAGAACCTCGATGACCAGGTGGAACTGGGCACCCGCAATATCAAGATCGCCCTGCGCCGCCTGCGCAAGTTCGCCCGCCAGGGTGCGGCCGAAGAGTTGGACATCGACGGCACCATCGACCACACCGCTCGCGATGCCGGGCTGCTGAATATCCAGATGCGCCCGGAACGGCGCAACACCATCAAGCTGCTGTTGCTGTTCGATATCGGCGGCTCGATGGATGCCCACGTGAAGATCTGCGAAGAACTGTTCTCGGCCTGCAAGACCGAGTTCAAGCACCTGGAGTACTTCTACTTCCACAACTTCGTGTACGAGTCGGTGTGGAAGAACAACCAGCGCCGCACCTCCGAGCGCACCTCCACCCAGGACCTGCTGCACAAGTACGGTGCCGATTACAAAGTGATCTTTATCGGCGATGCGTCGATGGCGCCCTATGAAATCACCCAGGCCGGCGGCAGCGTCGAGCATTGGAATGAAGAGCCGGGGTATGTGTGGATGCAGCGCTTCATGGCCAAGTACAAGAAACTGATCTGGATTAACCCGTATCCCAAGGATACCTGGGGTTATACGGCCTCGACGGGGATTGTGCGGGAGTTGGTGGAGGATCAGATGTACCCGCTGACGTTGCGCGGGCTTGAGGAAGGGATGCGCTTCCTTTCGAAATAAACGCCGGTCCCAATCATGTAGGAAATCTAATGTGGGAGGGGCGGTGCGACGATTCGACTTGCTCCCGATGGCGGTGGTTCAGTCACTGATGTGTTGGCTGACACACTGCTATCGGGAGCAAGTCGAATCGTCGCACCGCCCCCTCCCACATTTTAAATTGCGGTGTTATGTAAAGCGGCGCAAATACTCGACATGCTGCCGATGCGCCGTTTCCTGTACCACCGGCGCCAACCTCACCTTTTCTCCCGGCAAACACTGCGCCAGCCGCGCCAGCGCCAATGGCGTCAACGCCCCTAGACGCGGGTACCCGCCAATGGTCTGGCGATCATTGAGCAACACAATCGGCTGCCCATCCGGCGGCACTTGGATGCCACCCAACGGGGTCCCTTCGGAAATCAGCGAGGGCCCCTGGTACTGCAACGGCGTACCGAGCAAGCGCATGCCCATACGGTCGGCGCGGCTGTCCAGGGCCCAGTCGGTGTTGAAGGCATCGAACAGGCTCTGGCCGCTGAACCGACCAATTTGGGCGCCGACGATCACCTCCAGCGGCACCTTGGCCGGCAACGCCTGTTCGCTCAGCACTTTCATCGCACCGCCGGTACCGGAATAGGCCAAGCGCCCGTTTTCGGCCAAGGCCTTGCCGAAACCGTCCGGCCCGCCCAGCGCCTCACGTACCACCGTGGCGCAGCTGCCCAGCACATCCGGCGCATCAAACCCGCCGGGCGCCGCCAGGTAAGCCCGCGCGCCGCTGAACGGCTGGGTGAAGCGCAGGCGCTGGCCCTTTTGCAGGATAAAACTGCGCCCGGGGCTGAGGGCGCGCTCGTCGATATACGCGCCCAGATCCGCACCGGCCAACGCCAGCAGGCAATACGCCTCGGCCTGCACAGTAAAGCCGCCGAGGGTGATTTCCACCACCGGCGCGTCCAGCGCATTGCCCAGCAGCCAGTTGGCCCAGGACATCGACACCCAATCCAGCGCGCCGCCCTGGGTCACGCCCAGGTGACGCACGCCAAAACGACCGGCGTCCTGCAACAGGCACAGCGGCGTGCTGGCCTCGATGATCAAGCGGCTCATGCCTGCGCCTCCAACGGCGTGTCATCGCCACCCAGATTGATAAATTCGGCGTGGCTGACTGACTCAAAGCGTACCGTGTCGCCAGGCTGCATCAGGCTGTAGCCGTCGCGCTCGCGATCAAACAGCTTGGCCGGGGTACGGCCAATGAGATTCCAGCCACCGGGGGACACCACCGGATAGGCAGCGGTCTGTCGCTCGGCGATACCGACACTGCCGGCCGCCACGCGCTGGCGCGGGGTGCTCAGGCGCGGTGTGGCGAGGATTTCATCCACCAGCCCCATAAAGGCAAAACCGGGGGCGAAGCCGAGGGCGAATACCTGGTATTCGTGGGCGCTGTGGCGGCGGATCACGTCGTCGACGGCCAGGCCACTGCGCTGGGCGAGCAATGTCAGTTCAGGGCCGACACTCAGGTCGTACCACACCGGCAGCACATGGCACTGGCCGCTGCCCTGGGCCTGGGGTTGCAGGTCGGTCAGGGCCTGGTCGATCAATTCCCGCGCCTGGGCCGGGCTCAACGCCGTGAGGTCGTAATGCACCATCAAGGTGGTGTAGGAAGGCACCAGATCCACCAGGGCTGCGCCAAAACCGCTGCGCAGGCGCTGGGTGGCGGCGAGCATCCACGGCATATTGGCTTCGGCGATCACCTCGAACAGACGCACCATCAGGCAGTCGATCGCCACCACTTCAATCCGTGGCTTCATGCTGGCTTCAATGCCTCGCGGATACGCTTTACGGCGGCGACCGAGCTGGCATTGTCGCCATGCACGCACAGGGTATTGGCGCGCAATAACAACGAGCTGCCATCGCTGGCGGTCAGGGGTTGACCACGGGAAAGGGTCAAGGACTGTTGGACGATGACCTCTGGATCATGGTGCACCGCCCCTGGCAATTGACGGGAAACCAGATGGCCGTTGGCGTCGTAGGCACGGTCGGCAAAGGCCTCGAACCACAGGATCACCCCGTATTCGTCGCCCAGTGCCTGGGCCGCGCTGTTGTCGCGGGTCGCCAACAGCATCAGCGGCAGGTCGCCATACGCGGCCACGGCCTCGATCACCGCACGCAGTTGCGCCGGGTTGGCCATCATGTCGTTGTACATCGCGCCATGGGGCTTGACGTAACTGACACGTCCGCCCTGGGCACGGCAGATGCCGTCGAGGGCGCCGATCTGGTAATGCAGCAGGTCCTGGATTTCCTGGGGGGTGTAGGCCATGGAGCGGCGGCCGAAGCCTTGCAGGTCCTGGTACGCCGGGTGTGCGCCCACCTGTACACCGTGCTTGAGGGCCAGGCTGACGGTCTTGCGCATGATGCTCGGATCGCCGGCATGAAAGCCGCAGGCCACGTTGGCGCAATCGATGAACGGCATCACCTCGGCGTCCAGACCCATGGTCCAGTTGCCAAAGCTCTCGCCGATGTCGCAATTCAATAGCAGACGGCTCACGGTGGTTGCTCCTGTAGGCTTTGTTTTTTGTAGTGTGGGATTTTTTACGCAGAACTCGCAACTTGTCCTGATACCCCAACGGCGCTTATCGTGGAATAGCCTGATTTTTGGCGTTTGCCCGGTGCGGCGTCCAACTAATAAAAACCGATCCATGCATAAGAAAAAGTTGATCCCATGAATTTGAAGTTCCTCGAAACCTTCGTCTGGGTGGCCAAGCTCAAGAGCTTCCGCCTGACTGCGGAGAAGCTGTTCACCACCCAGGCCTCGATTTCCAGCCGCATCGCCGTGCTGGAAAGCGAGCTGGGGGTAAAGCTGTTCCTGCGCGACTCCCGGGGCGTCAGCCTGACCCCGGAAGGCTTGAAGGTGCTCGATTACGCCGAGCAGATGATGGTGACCATGCAGGGCCTGAAACAGTCCCTGGAAACCACCAGCAGCAAGGTCGGGCGCATTCGCATCGGTGCGATGGACACGGTGATCCATACCTGGCTCAGCCCGTTGGTGGCGGAACTGATGGATCATTTCCCCCTGGTGGAAATCGAATTGATCGCCGACACCGCGCTTAACCTCAGCGATCAGCTGCAAAAAGGCTTTCTCGACCTGATCCTGCAAACCGACCTGCTGCGCCTGGAAACCGTGCGCAGCCTGGAGCTGGCCAGCCACCCCATGGCCTGGATCGTCGCCAGCCAGTCGATCTACAACCGCGACTACGCCTCCCTCGCCGAACTGGCCCAGGAGCGCATCATCACCTACTCGAAAAACTCCCACCCGCACCAGGACGTCATCAGCCTGATGCAGGCCAACGGCGTGGCCGCGCCACGGATGAACTGCGTGAACTCGGTGTCGGCGATTACCCGGTTGTTGCGCGATGGCTTCGGGATTGGTGCGTTGCCGCCGGTGCTGGTCAGGGAAGAACTGGCGCGGGGCGAATTGGTGATGTTGCCGATGGCGCAGAAACTGCCGAACCTGCAGGTGGTGGTGTCGTGGCGCGTGGGGGTGGAATTGGTGGAGGAGATCGTGGGGTTGTGCCAACAGGTCGTTGCCCGCTATGCCGAGGAAGTCGGCGAAGAGCGGATGGTGCTGAGCAACTGAATAAACCGGTACAAATGTGGGAGGAGGCAAGCCCCCTCCCACATTAGACCGAGGTGTGGGTTAGAGACCTTTCAGGTCCCGCTCTTCGATTGGCCGGCTCTGGCGCAAGCGCTTGCCACCCAGCACCACCCAGTCGATCAGGCGGAACAGACACTCCAGGCCAAACGACAGCAGCATCGCCCCGCCCAGGCCCCAGCCCATGGCTTCGGGGGTCAGCAGGATCTGGTAGCTGTAGCCGTTCCAGGTCTCCAGGCGGATATCCGGGTCGGCGGCCACCGCCACTTGCAGGGCACGGATGTACCACGGGCCTTGCATGGCCTGGAATTGCTTGTCCAACGCCACCTGGCGGTCAAGCATGGCGCCCAGGCTGTTGGCGTCGCTCTGGAACACCGGGTCGTCGCTGGCGCGGTAATGCGCCACCAAGGCCTTCAAGTCACCGTTGAAGAACTGTCGTGCGGTGGTTTCAAACCCGCTCAGGCCGGTCTGCGCCTCGATCAGGTGGGCTTCGACGCGCTTGGCGTAGTCGTTGATAAACCCCGGCACTTGCACGCCGACCAACAGGCCAATGGCAAACAGCACCAACCGCAGATAGCTGAGCAACATGGTCGATATCCTTACTCGGTAACGCCCTGGCTGACGCATTCACCGCGTCGCCACAGGCTCCATTGGCCCGGTTCGTAGCGGGTCCAGTTTTCGTTGTCGGTCAACGGCTCGGTGGCGATCACCGTCACCACATCGTTGGGGGTGGTTTCGGCCTGAAAATCGACGATCACGTCGACATCCTTCAGGCGCGCCGGACCAAACGGCGCACGCCGGGTGATCTGCGCCAGTTTGGTCGAGCAATAGCAAAACAGCCAGTCACCGTCGCTGAGCAGGCAGTTGAACACACCTTTGCTGCGGTATTCGGCACAGGCGGCGATCAGGTCCGGCAGCATCTGTTCGATGTCCACCGGCTCGGGGAAGGCCTCGCGCACGCGGTTGAGCAGGTCGCAGAAGGCCGCTTCGCTGTCGGTATCGCCGACTGGCCGATAGAACGTGGCGCGGGTGTGGAAGTCTGCCAACTGGCCGTTGTGGGCGAAACACCAGTTGCGGCCCCACAGTTCGCGCACGAACGGGTGGGTGTTGGCCAGGCTCACCTTGCCGACGTTGGCCTGGCGGATATGGCCGATCACCACTTCACTCTTGATGGGGTAACGCTGCACCAGCAGGGCGACTTCCGACTCACTGCTGGCGGCCGGGTCCTGGAACAGGCGCAGGCCACGACCTTCGTAGAAAGCGATGCCCCAACCGTCGCGGTGGGGGCCCGTACGTCCACCGCGCTGCATCAGCCCGGTAAAGCTGAACACGATATCGGTGGGGACGTTGGCACTCATGCCCAATAATTCACACATGCCAGGGCTCTCGCTGCAGGGCGGACAACGTTAAAGGCGCGGTTCGACCCGCATACCGCTCACCGGTGCAGGACGACGGAACGGCTCGTCGCCTTCATCCACAGGCTCGGCGGCCAAGGCGGCGTCGGTGGCGGCCTTGCGCTCACGGCGGGCGTTGGCGGCGCGCTCGATGGGCCAGCGGATCAGCACAAACACGAGGTACACACCAAAGGCGATCAGGGTGTACATGAACAAATCGGAAATCGCCCGCCAGGCGTTATTGCCGACCTTGAGCACCAGGTCCAGGGCCGTGATGGCCACGGCCGGCGCGAACTGAGTCTTGACCGGGTCGACGATGGTCGGGCTCAACAACAGCACGGCCATCAGCAATTGCAGCGGTTCGCGCAGCCAGCGCCAGATCCAGCGGGTCATGCGCCACCACACCAACAGGCAGCCCAAGGCAGCGAAGGCGTAAAGGCCCCAAGCGGTCAGATAGTCGTTCTCGGTCATGGTGTCCATGGCAAGGTAGGCAAACAGGCGGCTATGATAACGGCTTTTGCGTGTCGCGGCTGCAATGCCTGCCACCTTCCGCCAGACAGAGAGTGCTCCATGCCTTCATCGACCGCCCCGATTGCCCGTAAAGCCCCAGGCCAGGACCCGTACGCCTGGCTGCAAGAGCGCGACAGCGTTGAAGTCCTTGATTACCTGAAGGCCGAAAATGCCTTCCAGGAAGCCCAGCTCGCCGACCAGCAGGCCCTGCGCGAAACCCTGTTCGAGGAGATCAAGGGCCGCATCCTCGAAACCGACCTGTCCCTGCCCTCTCCCTGGGGCCCGTATCTGTATTACACGCGCACCACCGCCGGTGACGAATACGCCCGCCACTACCGCTGCCGCCGCCCGGCCGACGACGGCAACCAGGTGGACGACAGCAGCGAAGAGCTGTTGCTGGACCCGAACGTGCTGGCCAACGGCGGCTTCTTTTCCCTCGGCGCATTCAGCATCAGCCCCGACCACCAGCGCCTGGCCTACAGCCTCGATACCAGTGGCGAAGAGATCTATACCTTGTTCGTGAAGGAATTGGCCACCGACAAAGTCAGCGAACTGGCGTTCGAGAACTGCGACGGCAGCATGACCTGGGCCAATGACAGCCTGACCCTGTTCTTCGGCGAGCTGGACGACACCCACCGCCCGCACAAGCTGTATCGCTACCGCCTGGATGGCACGGCGGCGCAGGAAGTGTTCCACGAGCCCGACGGGCGTTTCTTCCTGCACTGCTACCGCTCCAGCTCCGAGCGCCAGTTGCTGCTCTCGCTCGGCAGCAAGACCACCAGCGAGGTCTGGGCGCTGGATGCCGACCAGCCGCACCTGGACTTCACCTGCCTGGCGCCACGGGTCGAGGACCATGAATACGATGTCGACCACGGCCAACTGAATGGCGCGTGGACCTGGTTTATCCGTAGCAACCGTGATGGCATCAACTACGCCCTGTTTGTGGCGACCGACATTGGCGACGTGCCAACCGAGGATGAGTGGCAGAACCTGATCCCCCACAGCGATGACGTGATGCTCGACGGCGTCAGCCTGAACACCGGTGCCATGACCCTGAGCCTGCGCATCGGCGGCCTGCCGGTGATCGAAGTACACCCCCAGGGCTTGCCGCCGTATCGCGTGGAGCTGCCCGATGCCGCCTACAGCCTCTACGTGCAAAACAGCCTGGAATTCGTCAGCGACAAGATCCGCCTGCGCTATGAAGCCCTGAACCGCCCGGCCCAGGTGCGCCAGCTGGAACTGGCCAGCGGCGCGCAACAGGTGCTCAAGGAAACCCCGGTACTCGGCGTGTTCAATGCCGATGACTACGTCAGCCAGCGCCTGTGGGCCACCTCCGCCGATGGCACCCAGGTGCCGATCAGCCTGGTGGTCAAACGCGACCAGCTCGGCAAGCCAACACCGTTGTACCTGTATGGCTACGGCGCCTATGGCTCAAGCCTCGACCCGTGGTTCTCCCATGCACGCCTGAGCCTGCTGGACCGTGGCGTGGCCTTCGCCATTGCGCATGTGCGCGGCGGTGGCGAACTGGGTGAAGCCTGGTATCGCAATGGCAAGCAGGAACACAAGCAGAACACCTTCAGCGACTTTATCGCGTGTGCCGAACACCTGATCGCCGAGGGCCTGACCACCTCCAGGCAACTGGTCATCAGCGGCGGCAGTGCCGGCGGCCTGTTGATCGGCGCGGTGCTCAACCAGCGTCCGGAGTTGTTCCAGGCGGCGATTGCCGAAGTGCCGTTTGTCGACGTGCTCAACACCATGCTCGACCCGGAATTGCCGCTGACCATCACCGAGTACGACGAGTGGGGCAACCCCGAAGAGCCCGCGGTGTATGAACGCATCAAGGCCTACGCACCGTACGAAAACGTCAGCGCCCAGGCCTACCCGGCCACCCTGGTGATCGCCGGCTACAACGACAGCCGCGTGCAGTACTGGGAAGCGGCCAAGTGGGTGGCCAAGTTGCGCGCAACCAAGACGGACGACAACCTGCTGTTGCTCAAGACCGAACTGGGTGCCGGCCACGGCGGGATGAGCGGTCGCTACCAGGGATTACGTGACGTAGCACTCGAATATGCATTTGTGTTCAAGGCGCTGGGGCTGGTTTAAGGAACTTAGCGGGGCGGTCCTGTCTGAACATTCAGACCGCCTCCTGATTGATGGACCAAGATTGCAGCCATGGCACTCCCGACTTTAATGAATACCGAAATCCGCGACATGCTCATGGACTGCGGCCTGTTCGACCCGTTGTTGCCGGAAGACTTTTACGTCGCCGCCGGCTACTTCAATATCAGCAGCATTGCCGAGGGCGAGGTGATTTTCCTCGAGGGCGATGCCGGCACCTTCATGTGCATCATCCACAGCGGCCAGGTGGCGGTGCAGAAAACCAACCACACCGGCCAGCGCCTGACCATCGCCACCCTGCGCAGCGGCCGGGCCTTTGGGGAGATGGCCGTGCTTGACGGCGAGCGACGCTCCGCCAGTTGCGTGGCCGCCAGCGACTGTGTGTTGTTGAACCTGGGCAAGGACGCCCTGGAAAAGATGCTCAATGAAACGCCGCGTGTGGCGGCGAAGATCATCCGCGCAATCGCCATCGCGTTGTCCAAGCGCCTGCGCATGGCCGATGGGCAATTACTCTCCCAACAGTTTTAACCGCCGGGCGTCTTCGGCTTGCTGTCGTTCTGCTGCAGGCCAGGCACCGTCTGGTCCTTCGGCGGCGTCGGCAATACGATGGGCACCAACGGCGGTGAACCGTTCGTCTTCGGCACGGCCGGCGGGGTGATCTGCGGATACAGCGTCGGCGTTGGCGTGCCCGGTGCGCCGGGGCTAGGTGCCGGCGCCACCGGTACGGTTTGCAACTCCTGAGCCTGCGCCGCACCCAATGCGAGCGCGCTCAACACAATGACCGTTAGAATGCTGCACTTCATCGATGGCTCCATGGCCTGACCGGAATGTCGTAAGGCTACTCCCAACCGCGCAAGAATGCCCTTCCCAATGAGATTTCCATGAAACGTTTCGTTCTGCTGGACACCACCCCGATCCCCGACAACGGCGGTGCCTTGTGCCTGTTCGAATACGGTGAAGACTTTGTCATCAAGATCCAGGGCGGTGACGGCGGCCAGTTGATGAACACGCGCATGCACGGCTCCGAAGACGCGCTGGCGCAAATCCCTTGCCGCAAGGTCGCGGGGCGCCCGGGCTCACGGGTATTGATCGGTGGGTTGGGCATGGGCTTTACCCTGGCGTCGGCGCTCAAGCACCTGGGCAAGAGCGCCGAAGTGGTGGTGGCGGAACTGGTGCCCGGTGTCGTGGAATGGAACCGTGGGCCCCTGGGGGAAAAGTCCGGCCGCCCACTGCTGGACCCACGCACGGTGATCCGCATGGAAGACGTGGCCAAGGTGCTGCAGGCCGAGCCCCAGGGCTTTGACGCGATCATGCTCGACGTCGACAACGGCCCCGAAGGCCTGACGCAGAAGGCCAACAGCTGGCTCTATTCCGCCGGTGGCCTGGCTGCCTGCGCCAAGGCCTTGCGGCCCAAGGGCGTGCTGGCGGTGTGGTCCGCCAGCGCCGACAAACTGTTCAGCGACAAACTGCGCAAGGCCGGTTTCAAAGCCGAGGAAGTGCAGGTGTTTGCCCATGGCAACAAGGGCACCCGGCATACCATCTGGATAGCGGAGAAGCTCAAGGGCTGAGCACGCTTCCCAAGACGCCCCTCCCACATGTTGATCCCTGTCAGTTGTGGGATTTGCGGTAGTCGATCACGTACGGCACTTTTTTGTCGAAGGTCTTCTCCAGCTCATCGCGGTCCAGCCGGGTCATGCCGCCCAGTTGATGGGCGGTAAAACCGCTGTCCCCCACCTGCGAGCCCGGCGCCAGGCTGACCATGCGCTTGGCGACCGCTTCGATAGCATCCTTGTAGCCGCCTTTCTTGTTCAGGTTGTACTGGCCCAGATCAATCTGCGTGCGCAGCCAGTTACCCCAATAGAACTCCAGGAACTCCGGGGCGATCTGCCCGTCATTCGGCTTGCCATAGGCGGCCTTGCGGGTGAAGTACACCAGGCTGCGGAAGGTGTCGTCCTGCAGGTTCTTGAAGCCCAGGTGCGCCGGCAGTTGTTCCGGCGGCAGGGCCTGGCCCTGGTTGTCCTTGAGCCAGACCTTGCGGGCCGCTTCCATGCGCTGCCAGAAGCTCGCCATGTTCGGGCTGTTGCTGAAGTCGTCGGTGACCTTGACCCACATCTTCAAGCGCGGGCCGCCGCCGGGCACTTCCCACAAGGTGGTGAAACTGTGGTGACCGTCGGTCAGGTACAGCTGGCCGGCAGGGCCGACCACCACGGTTTTCATGTCCTCGGGATGGGTGCCCACCGGGTCCTTGCAGGTGAAGCTGTCGGGCTGGTGCAGGTCAGCCTTGTCGGGCACTTTGCCGGCCTCACCCTGGCCGTTGGTTTCGCAGTATTCATCGAAGACCTTGGCGGGTTTGTCGGCGAACAGGCCCAGGCTGTAGTAGATCTGGTCGAAGCCCACCACCGCCTGGGTCGGATGCAACTGTTCAAGGGCAACCTCGATCACCTGCCCGGGCTTGGGCGTCGAGAACGCCTGGGCCTGAAGGGTAACGACACACAGCAGCAGTGCAACAGTCCATGAAAGCAGACGCATGTTTTTCAGATCCTTATGAGTAAAGTAAATCGATCCCAGCAGTCATTTGCGGCGCAAGCGGCTAGAATCAACGCTATCCGTGACCACCAAACAGCCAGGAGCCATGATGAGCTCGACCAACCCGCCCTCCCACACCGCCAAGCTGGACCGCATCCTTGCCGATGCCCAGCGCGACCGGGAAATGGGCTACCGCGACAAAGCCCTGAAGATGTACCCCCACGTGTGCGGCCGCTGCGCCCGTGAGTTCGCCGGCAAGCGCTTGAGCGAACTCACCGTACACCACCGTAACCACAATCATGATGACAATCCCCAGGACGGCTCGAACTGGGAGTTGCTGTGCCTGTACTGCCACGACAACGAACACTCGCGCTACACCGACCAGCAGTACTTCGGCGAAGGCTCCACCAGCAGCCCGACGATCGCCAAGGCCACGCATAACCCGTTTGCGGCGTTGGCGGGGTTGATGAAGAAAGACGACTGAAGAGTGTCGTCGCCTGTCCTGGCCTCATCGGGAGCAAGCCCCCTCCCACATTTTGAGTTGTGAACACTTTCAAATGTGGGAGGGGGCTTGCTCCCGATAGCGTTAGCCCAAGCAATACACCGCCTTGAGGCCGTATAATCGCCGCTTTTCTCCAAGGCACCCTTCCCCGTGGCCAATAAACGCTACAGCTGCATCGGTCTGTATAACCCCAAATCCCCCGAAAACGTTGGCTCGGTCATGCGTGCCGCCGGCTGCTACGGCGTGGCCTCGGTGTTCTACACCGGCGTGCGCTACGAGCGCGCCCGGGACTTCATCACCGACACCAAGAAGGTCCACCACGACATTCCGCTGATCGGCATCGATGACCTGAAGAAGATCCTGCCCCTGGGCTGCATCCCGGTCGCCGTGGAGCTGGTGGACGGTGCCCGCCCGCTGCCCGAATACACTCACCCCGACCGCGCGCTGTACATCTTCGGCCCTGAAGACGGGTCGCTGGATAAAGACATCCGCGATTGGTGCGAAGACGTCGTGTACATCCCCACTACCGGCTGCATGAACCTGGCCGCCACCGTCAACGTGGTGCTCTACGACCGAATGGCCAAGGGCAACAACACCCGTTCGGGCCCCAAGTACTGATCTTTTGGGAACATCCGGCGCCTGCACGCAGTCAGCTGCATACACTTGACCTTGTTGGAGACAGATCATGAGCGACAGCACAACCTTGCGACCTATCATCGAACACACCCCCTTCCAGAATCAGCCCACCCAGAACGTGCACGGCTGGGAACGTATCGGCTCAGTGGCCGGTGGCGTGATGATGGTGGGCAAAGGCCTGCGCCGTGGCGGGATTTTCGGCCTGATTCAGGTGGCGATCGGCGGCGTGGCACTGGCGCGCGGGTTTACCGGGCACAGTGCGCTTAAAGACAAGCTGGAACAGGGCCGCCAGGAAATGAACAGCGTACGCACGAAGATCGAGCGTGCCGGTGCAGAGCTGAAAAACCTGAAGACCAAGGCGGAAGTGGCGGCTGAGAAGGCCGTTAAGACCACTGGTTAGATTCAAATGTGGGAGGGGGCAAGTCCTACATGGCATTAGAGCTTGCCCCCTCCCACCTTTTGTTTTGTGTATGGCGAAGACTCAGCGTAACAACTTGCTGTCGAGCACCACCGACGATTCGCCGATGATGCTCTCGGCCAACTGCACAAACTCGGCGGTGGTGATGCTGTTGGCGCGCATCACCGCCTGCGCGAGATCATCCAGGGAGCGCTTGTTGTGAGTCTTTACGCGGATCTCGCGATCCAGCTCCTGCAACACCACCACCGCCCGTGACACCGTCGCACCGCTGACGTGGTCGCCGCGCAGGCTGGTCACGTCCTTGCCTTCCTTGGCCAAGCGCGCCTGTATCGCCTGATAGCGCTCATCGGTCACCCCGCCGGCACGGCGCACCAGCTCAATGGCGTAGTACTCCGCCAGTCCCTCGCTGATCCAGTCGCTGGTGTCGTGGTCGTTGAAGCGGCCAATCGCCTGCACCACTTCACGGATCAACGGGCTGCTGCCGTTCTCGCTGACCAGCGGCGTGCGGCTGTTGAGGTAGATCGAGTCGCGCGACGAGACCGCACCACGGCGCATCGGATCGCTGGCGCCCACCACCAGCAGCTTGGCCGGATGACGTGGGAACGCCGCTTCGACCTGCGGCCAGACAAAGGTCAGCAGTGTCAGCACATCCATCCGCCGCATGGCTTGCCCCTTGGGCGAGGCGATGGTCACTTCGGTCTCGCCCAGGCGCACGCGGCGGCTGCCCAGGGTGCCGGCGAGCATCCAGCCGGTGGGCCGGTCAAACAGGCGCGAGACGTTGTCGATGCGGAACTTGTTCTTGCCGATGCGCGGCCAGGCGGTTTCGATGCTTTTCCAGCCGGCCGGCAGTTCGAACACCAGGCGCGAGACCAGTTCGACACCGTCCTGCTGGTCGAGGCGTGCGGGCGGCACCAGGTCTTCGCCGCGAAACAGCGCCCAGCTCGGGGTCATCCGAGCTTCGTAAATACCCGGTTTGCGCGCGTGGCTCAGGCGCACCCGATAGGTCAGGCTGGCCTTGTTGGCGCTGGGTTGCCACAGGCCACGGTGGTCATTGACACTCCACTGGCCATCGGCCTTGAAGTCGCTGTAGTCGCCGGCGCGGCCCAGGTCGAAGTTAAGGCTGCGCACCGCCGAACCCTGGGACAGGCTCACCCGCACCTCGGCCTGATCGTCCTGGGGCAGCAGCTTGACGTGATAATCCAGGTCGACTTTCTTCGCGCACCACGCAGGCATGCTCAACGCCAGCAACACCAGGCTTGCCGCCAGCTTGGTTCCCGCCCTCATACACACTCCTTGTTCAGCCCGCGCGGAAGATCAGGTAATCCTCCCAGTCGTCCTCGGGCACGCTGCCTTCGCTGAGCATGCGCCCGGACTGGGAAATGCGTTCGTGGTGCACGGCATCGCGGTCGCCGCAGACCAGGTGGTGCCACAACGGCAGGTCCTTGCGCTCGCTGACCAGGCGGTAGCCGCAGGTGGGCGGCAGCCATTTGAACTGGTCGGCCTGGCCCGGGGTGAGCTGGATGCAGTCGGGTACCGAGGCACGGCGGTTGGGGTAGTCGGTGCACTGGCAGGTTTTCAGGTCCAGCAGCTTGCAGGCGATGCGCGTGTAATAGACGCTGTTATCGTCTTCATCCTCAAGCTTTTGCAGGCAGCACAGGCCACAGCCGTCGCACAACGACTCCCACTCCTCCTGGTCGAGGTGTTCAAGGGTTTTGCGTATCCAGAAAGGTTCGACTTTGGCGGCCATGGCTCTACATCGGTATCGGTAGGTGAAAAGGCCGCCAGTCTAGTGCCCAAGGCCCCTGGGGCCAAGCGCTTACGACTGTCGGTATGACAAGACTTGTCAGTCTAGCGGGGGCGCAGTAGCTTTGAGCGCCGAATTGACGATCAGGAGCTGCCCATGACACGCGTTGCCGATTACCCGATCCATACCCAGTTCACCGAACGCTGGTCGCCCCGTGCCTTTACCGGCGAGAGCATCCCGCAGGAAACCCTGCTGAGCTTCTTCGAAGCCGCACGCTGGGCACCGTCGGCCTACAACTCGCAGCCTTGGCGTTTTCTCTACGCACGCCGTGACACGCCGGACTGGGAGCGCTTCCTGGGCCTGCTGAATGAATTCAACCGTGGTTGGGCACAGCATGCGTCGGCCCTGGTGATCATTGCCTCGAAAACCGACTTCATCGCCCCCGGTGCCACGGAAGAAACCCCGGCACTGTGGCACACCTTCGACACCGGCTCGGCCTGGGGCCACCTGGCGCTGCAAGCCAGCCTCAGCGGCTGGCACACCCACGGCATGGCCGGCTTCGATCAGGAACTGACGCGCAAGGAGCTGAAGATTCCACAGGGTTATGCGCTGCATGCCGCCGTTGCGGTGGGCAAGCTGGGCGACAAATCGACCTTGCCGGAGTACCTGCAAGGCCGTGAAGCGCCAAGCCCGCGCAAGCCGCTGAGCGAGCTGGTGTCAGAAGGTGATTTCAGCCTCTGAAACTGACGCAATCTCAAAATGTGGGAGGGGGCTTGCCCCGATAGCGGTGGTTCAGTCAATAGATACAGTGACTGACACTCTGCTATCGGGAGCAAGCCCCCTCCCACACTTTCTCCCCGCGCCGCCTCAGTAACCGCGCTCGAAATCCACTTCCCCGCGCAAGGCTTGCTTGGCCTTGTACGCGCGCAGGTTTTCCAGGAACAGCTCCACCATCATCGGCGGCGAGGTCGGCGCGGAGCTGTGCCCGGTCAACAGCAGGCCCCAGGCGGTCCAGAACGGGTGGCGCTGCGGCAACGGTTCCTGGCGGCACACGTCGATCACCGCGCCGGCCAGGTGCCCTTCTTTCAGGGCCTCGACCAGATCGGCATCCACCACCGCCACCCCGCGCCCGACGTTGATGAACAAACCGGTCGGCTTGAACTGCTTGAACAGCGCTGCGTCGTACAGGTCATGGGTGTTCGGTGTGTTGGGCAGCAGGTTGATCACGTAGTCCACCTCCCCCACCAACCGGCCCAGTTGGTCGAGCCCGGCCACTTCGATAAACGGCGCTTGTTCTCGCGCAGTGCTGGCGATGCCGTACAGCTTGACGCCGAACGGCACGAGAAACTCGGCGACACGCTGGCCGATGTCACCGGTACCCACGATCAACGCCTTGCGCCCCGCCAGGCTCTGGCCGGTGCGGCTGTCCCACTTGCGCTCGACCTGGCTGACCAGTCGCGCCAGTACTTCGCGCTCGTGGCCCAGCATGTAGGTGAGGACAAATTCGGCCATGACCTGGCCAAAAATACCGACGGCGCGGGTCAGGCGATAGTCGCGGGGCAAGCCTTCGGCCAGCAGCGGCGTAATGCCGGCCCAGGTCGATTGCAGCCACTGCGGCTGGTGTCCCTGGCGCAACAGCGTCGCCAACAGGTCCGGCTGGCCCAGCCATACCGGGCAATCGGCGGCCAGGCGCGACAGCTCGGCCGAGTCGCCGCTGGTGAGCACCTCCAGGTCCGGCGCCGCGTCATTGAGCAATTGGGCGTAGAGCGGGTGATCCTGTTCAGCAATCAGAACACGCATGGTTCAAACCTTTCAAAAACAGTGCAGACGGCCGCCCGCTTCCCTACGGCCACCGCCCACTAATACGATTCCATTGAAACCTGTGCCCCGGGCGGGGCACTGCCCGATCACATCGGGTCGTTGCGACGCAGCAGCTCTTCGGGCAGGTGCTCGATGTACTCGTCCTCGGCCGGCGGCATTTGCAGGTGATAGCCCTGCTTGTCGAGGTTTTCCAGCACCACGATGATGTCTTCGCGGGACAACTTGCGCTCCGGCGTCAGCACCATGTCGAAGGCGTGGTGCGGTTTGCCGAACGCCGCCATCAAGGGCTCCGGCACGCGCTCCAGGGCGTCGCTTTTGAGCACGTAGAGGTACATGCCGTCTTTTTTCAGGCTGCGATAGATCGAGCAAATACGTTTCAAGGCTGTTCTCCGGCAGGGGCCAGGCTGTCGAGCAGCGCCTGGCCCATCAACTCGCGGCGCCAGCCACGCAGCGAGTCTGGCAATTGGTAAGGCCCATCGGGGAAGCCACTTTTAACCAGGGCTTCGAGGGTTTTCTTGCGCAGCATCAGTTCCGGCGCCATCTCCAGGCGCTCGGCAAATGTCTGGCCGAGGGCGCGCAGTTGCTTGATCAACGTGGCGGCGTCCACCGGCAGCGGTTCAGCCACGGCCGGCGGCCACTGGTCCATGGACACGCTGCCGGCACGCTTGATCAGGTCCAACAGGAACTGGCCATCCTGGCGCACGGTACGCGGGTGCATGTCTTCGATCTTGCCCAGGGCGGCGAGGTTGTCCGGCTGGGACTTGGCCAGGGGCCACAGCGAGTGTTCGCGAATGATGCGGTTGCGCGGCAGGTCGCGGGCGCGGGCCTGCTGCTCGCGCCAGGCGCAGAGTTCACGCAATACGGCAAGCTGGGCACGGGAGAGTTTCCACGCCAGCTTGGCGTCACGGTAGACCTCGTACGGGTCGACTTCGCGGCGCAGGTTGGCAACCAGTTCGGCACCGTCTTCCAGGACCCAGGCGTATTTATCATCCGACAAGCGCGGGCGCAGGCGAATGTAGACCTCGGCCAGGTGCACGGCGTCTTCGGCGGCGTAGCTCACCTGGGTCTCGGACAACGGCCGCTGCAGCCAGTCCGAGCGGGTCTCGCCCTTGGGCAACTCGATATCGAGCACGGCTTGCACCAGGCGCGAGTAGCCCATGGAGAAGCCGAGGTTCAGGTAGGCGGCGGCCAATTGGGTGTCGAACAACGGCACCGGCAGGCTGCCGGTCAGGCGCAGCAACACCTCAAGGTCTTCGCTGCAGGCGTGCACCACCTTGATCACCGCCGGGTTCTCCAGCAACGCGGCCAGGGGTTGCCAGTTGTCGATGGTCAGGGGATCGATCAGGTAAGCGCGTACGCCATCACCGATCTGGATCAGCCCGGCAATGGGATAAAAGGTGTCGACCCGCATGAATTCGGTGTCGAGGGCGACGAATGGCAACTGCTGCCATTCGGCGCAATGCTGGCCGAGGCTATCGTTGTCGCAGATCCAGTGAATATCGATGGCCACACGGCTCTCCCTTGAAGAATGGCGCGCAGTATATATCGCGAACGGAGCTAGCGAGCATCCGCAGTGCACAGGCAACCATGAAAACTCAGACAGGAGATGAAGAATAGTCCGACAAGTGGGAGTTATCCTTTCTTACGAAGAACGTAGACCCGCCACAGGCTGGAGCCCGGCATGAATTCCTGCTGACTCAAGACCTTGAACCCGGCCTGGCGAAATTCCTCTTCCACGGCGGTACGCGAGGGTACCGACACAATCACCGTGTCGCGGCTGACCCGGTGAAACTCGCGCAGCAACGCCATGCGCCCCTCGCTGCTGGGCACATGACGAAACAACTCCAGGCAGAAAATGCAATCCACCGCATTCGCCGACAAACCGATGGAAAATGCCGAGCCCTGAAAGGTCTTGACGCGCTTGAGCAATGACGGCGGATGGTGGCTACGGGCGTGGTCGAGCATGTCCTGGGAATTGTCCGAGGCCAGGATCACGCGGTTGACGTGCTCGGCCAACACCGGCCAGAAGCGCCCCGAGCCGCAGGCCAGGTCCAGGATAAGCCCCGGCTCGCCAGCGACCTTGAGCGCCTGGCGCACCAACCACTCGTCGCGCCATGACGCCAGGCGCTGGCGCAGACCGGGCGGGCGCGTGTCACCGCAGACCCTGGCGTGCTCAAGGCCACAGCGTTCGGCGTATTCGATCTCGATGGAAGAAGGAGGTTGTGGCGACATCGCAGGCTCATGTGACTGAAACGGTAGTGAACGACCTTGATTCGCAGCTTAACCCTTGCAACGTGAAAAAAAGGTCGAAGCCCTCACCAGCGTAAAAACCATCACGCCTGATGCAGATACCAACGCCAGTCCTGCTCGCCCACCTCGCCCATGAACTGGCGGTATTCAGCATGTTTCACCGCCAGGTACACGCCCAGGAACTCGCTGCCGAACGCCTCCCGCGCCCAGCTTGAAGCCTCCAGTGCGCGCAGGGTGGTAAGCCAATCGGTGGGCAGCAATTCCTTGGCCTGGGCGTAGCCGTTGCCTTCCACCGGGGCACCGGGGTCGAGTTGTTCGCGAAGGCCACGGTGGATGCCCGCCAGGATCGCGGCCGCCGCCAGGTAAGGGTTGGCATCGGCGCCGCAAATGCGGTGTTCGATATGCCGGGAATGGGCCGGACCACCCGGCACCCGCAGGCTGACGGTGCGGTTGTCCACGCCCCAGGTGGCGGCCAGCGGCGCATAGCTGTTGGTTTGGAAACGGCGATAGGAGTTGGCGTTGGGGCAGAACATCAGCAGTGAATCGAGCAGGGTGCTGAGCATGCCCCCCACTGCGTGGCGCAGCAGTGGCGTGCCGTCGGCGGCTTCACTGGCGAACAGGTTGTTGCCCTCGGCGTCGGCCAGGCTGACGTGCATGTGCATGCCGGTGCCCGCCAGGTCATCGAACGGCTTGGCCATGAAGCACGCAGCCATGCCGTGTTTGTGCGCCACGCCCTTGACCAGGCGCTTGTAGCGCACCGCTTCGTCCATGGCTTGCAGGGCGTCGGCGCGGTGTTCCAGGGTGATTTCCACCTGGCCCGGGGCGTATTCGGAGATCGCCGTGCGCGCCGGAATGCCTTGCAGTTTGCAGGCGCTGTAAAGGTCGGCGAGGAACGGTTCGATCTGCTCCAGCTCACGCAGGCCGTAGACCTGGTTTGCGCGTGGGCGCCCGCCGTCCACGTCCCGTGCGGGTTGCGGGCGGCCATTGCCGTCGGGCTTCTGGTCGAGCAGGTAGAACTCCAGCTCCGCCGCCATTACCGGGTAATAACCGTCGGCGTTCAGACCCTCGATCACCTTGGCCAGCAAATGCCGGGGGTCGGCCACGGTGGCGGGCAGGCCTTCGGTGGGGTGCATGCTGACCTGCACCGCAGCGGTCGGGATCAGCCGCCACGGCATGCGCTGCAAACTGCCGCTGATCGGGTAGGCGCGGCAGTCGATATCGCCCACTTCCCACACCAGCCCGGAATTTTCCACATCGTCGCCATTGATGGTCAGGCCGAGGATGGTGCTGGGCAGCGGCCGCCCGCTTTCATACACCGCCAGCAATTCGTCGCGGTGCAGCAACTTGCCGCGCGGCACGCCGTTGTTGTCGAGGATAAACAGCTCGAACATCTCGATGTCCGGATGCTGTTCAAGGAAGGCGTGGGCTTCGTGCAGGCTGGCAAAAACACTCATGGGGGGTTCTCGTACGTTTGTTTCAGGCAGGCGCGCGCAAGGGTGCGTCATCCGTGGGGTAAATCAGCGTAGAAGAAGGGAGTCTGGCGGGCGCGCGTGGCGGCAGTGGAACAGGGCCCAGAAGGCGAGCTCGGAGGGCAGTGTCGCAGGGTGAGTGTCGGAAGAGCCGCCCATGGGTGGATCACAATGATAGAGATGCGCCCAGCGTCACACGCCCGCATAGGTGTTTAAATTCAGGGTTGATGGAGTTTGGTTGCGACTTGGCTAAACATTCAACGCCCCCTTGCTACCTGGCCTTGCTGCTGGAAATAATGACCGCCCGCGAGCATGCCCCAAGGACTCGATCGCATGAAAACAACGATAACCCTGTGCGTACTGGTAAGCCTGGCCACCTCCGCCCTGGCCACCTCCGCCCTGGCCGACACCGCCCCCTCGCGCCTTGACCAGGTGCTTGAGCGCGGCACCCTCAGCGTCTGCACCACCGGCGACTACAAGCCCTACACCTCGTTGCGCGCCGATGGCGGCTATGAAGGCATCGACATTGCCATGGCCGAGTCCCTGGCCAAGAGCCTTAATGCCAGGATCCAGTGGGTGCCCACCACCTGGAAAACCCTGATGCCGGACTTCCTCGCCCAGCGCTGCGACATTGCCGTGGGCGGGATTTCGGTGTCCCTGGAACGCCAGAAAAAAGCCTTCTTCAGCCAGTCCCTCGGGGTCGACGGCAAGATTCCGCTGGTGCGTTGCGCCGACGTCAAGCGTTACCAGACCGTGGAGCAGATCAACCAGCCCCAGGTGCGCGTGATCGAACCGGCGGGCGGCACCAACGAAGTCTTCGCTCGCGCCCATCTGGGCCAGGCGCAAATCCGCCTGCACGACAACGTGACCATCTTCGACGAACTGCTGGCCGGCAAGGCCGACGTGATGATCACCGACGCCAGCGAGGCGCGTTACCAGCAGAAGCAAAAGCCCGGGTTGTGCGCGGTCAACCCGGAGCGGCAGATGCAGTACAGCGAAAAAGCCTTCCTGCTGCCCCGCGATGATGTGGCGTGGAAGAGCTATGTCGACCAGTGGTTGCACCTGAGCGTGGCCACCGGCGTCTACGACGGCATCGTCAGCCAATGGTTGGCGGCGCCCTGAGCCAGAGCCGTCTACGCTGTGCTCACATCAATAAGAACGAGGGACGGAACATGAAGGGACTGCTCCGCATCACCTGGCTGCTGCTGTTGTGTTTCAGCCAGGTGCACGCCGACACGCCGGGTGAGGACGCCCAGGCCGCCAAGGCCTTGCTGGGAAAAGCCCTGGCCTACTACCAGACCAACGGTGACAAGGCCTTTGCGGCGTTCAGCCGCCAGGGCGAGTTCATCGACCACGACCGCTATGTGTTCGTGGTCGATACCCAGGGCGTGCTGCTGGCCAGTGGCGGGCCCTCCTCCGCCCTGATCGGCCGCGATGTGTCCGAGGTACTCGGGCCGGAGTTGCGCCAGTCATTCAAGGACGCGCTCAAGGTGCCGGAAGGCCAGGGTATCCAACAGGCCGACTACCGCTGGCAGAACTGGAACGACGGCAAGGTCGAGCACAAGCATGTGTTTTACCAGCGCGTCGGCCAGCGCATCCTCGCTGTGGGTTATTACCTGCCGCGCGCCACCCCGGAACAGGCCCGGGCCCTGCGCAACAAGGCGGTGAACGCGTTGGTGAAGGATGAAGCCGGCACGCTCAAGGCCATCAACTCATTGCAGGGCGGTTTCCTGCAGGATGACCTCTATGTGTTTGTGGTGGACTTGAACACCCAGCGTTACGTGGCCCATGGCACCAACCTGCGACTGATCAACACCGATTTCAGCAAGATCAAGGACCCCGACGGCAAGCCGGTGGGCGAGCCGATCCTCAAGCTGATGGCCGAGCAGGACCAGGGAGAATACAAATACCGTTGGAAGAACCCGGTGACGGGCAAGGTCGAGAACAAGCATGCGTATATCCGCAAGAGCGGGCATTTCATGGTTGCGGTGGGTTACTACAGCCCCTGATCTGAACTGGAATGCATTCAAATGTGGGAGGGGCGGTGCGACGATTCGACTTGCCCCCGATGGCAGTGTGTCAGTCGAAGATGTTCCAACTGAACCACCGCCATCAGGGCATGGGTATCTACACAATTTTCAGAGACTGGCGAGTTCCCCTGTGGCGAGCGGGCTTGTCCCGCGTTGGGCTGCGAAGCAGCCCCAAAACCAGCCTCTACAGAGTGTCTGATACACCGCATTCTGCTTTACTGGGGCTGCTACGCAGCCCAACGCGGGACAAGCCCGCTCGCCACAAGGAGATTTGTCAGGGGCTGAAAAGTTGTGTAGATACCCATGGCCTCCGGGGGCAAGCCCCCTCCCACATTAGGTCTCTATTGTGTCAGTCAGCGGGTTTTGTCTTCCCGCCCGCGCAGCACGCGATTGGGCATCGCGATCGCCGCCGCCAACCCCAGCAGCGACACCCCCGCACTCACCAGCAGCAAATGCCGGAACGTCACCCCCAGCTCCCCGCGCAGGGCATCCTGCGCCGGGCCTGGCGCGGCGTTCAGGCCGTCAAGCAGCACGTTGCCGGAACCGCCTTCGGCCACCAGCGCACCGCTGGCCAGATGGGCGAAGCTGGAGTCCTGCAACAACGCCAGCAGCAACGCCGACATGCACGCCACCCCCACCGCGCCGCCCAGGGAGCGGAACAGGTTGGTGGTGCTGGTAGCAACGCCGATGTCCCGTTGCTCCACCGAGTTCTGCGCCCCCACCAGGGAGGTGGGGAACTGCATGCCCGCGGCGATCCCGCACAGCAACATGAATACGCCGGTCAGCAGCATATCCTGGGGCGCACTGTAGGCCATGCCCAGGATCGCCAGCGGGCTTAACAGCGCGCCGCTGAGAATCATCGGTTTGTAACGCCCGGTCACCGAGGTCATGCGCCCGGCGCAATAGGCGCCGATGGGCAGGCCCATCGCCAGGGGCAGCAAATGCAAGGCGGCGCTGTCGGCACCGCCGCTGGTCACTGTCTGAAAGCGCAGGGGCATCAGCACCGTCAGGGAGATCGCCTGGAAGCTGGTGAAGAAAATCGTGCACCAGCACAGCACCGCGCTGCGGTTGGCAAACAGGTGCATCGGCAGCAAGGGCTCGCGGGCGCGGCGCTCGTGCCAGACGAACAGGGTCAATGCCACCAGGGCACAGGCCAGCAGCCCCAACACCTGGCTGTCACGCCAATGATGGCCCTGGCCGATTTCGGTAATGCCCAACAGCAAGGCGGTGAGGCCGATGATCATCAGCACCGTGCCGAGGTAATCGATGATCGGCTTGCGTTGCGGCGCCGGCAGCCCCACCAGGGTGCGATGGGCCACGTACCAGGCACCGGCGCCCAGCGGCAGGTTGATCAGGAACACCCAGCGCCAGGATAAATACTCGGTCATGTAGCCGCCCAACACCGGCCCGGCCACGCTGGCCACTGCGTACATGCTGCTGAAATAGCCCTGATAGCGCCCGCGCTCACGGGGCGGGATGATGTCGCCGATGATCGCCTGGCTCACCGAGATCATTCCGCCGGCGCCGATGCCCTGCAGCACCCGCGCCAGCACCAGTTGCTCCATGCTCTGGGCCATGCCGCAGAACAACGAAGCGACGGTGAACAGGCCCATGCCGATCAGCATCATCGGCCGCCGCCCGTAGAGGTCGCCGAGCTTGCCGTAGATCGGCACCGCCACCGTCATCGCCACCATATAACCGGAGATGACCCAGGCCAGCAGGTTGACGTCGTGGAATTGCGCGGAGATGGCGGGCATGGACACGGCGACAATGGTCTGGTCCAGGGCACCGAGGAAGATCGCCATCATCAACGAGGCGAGAATACTGCGCACCGCGGGGAGCGGTGGCGCGGGCTGATTGAGCTGAGTCACGGCAGAACCTTCGAGCAGGGCCCGCGGGAAAAGGCAGCCCGCGGGAATGCTCGATACGATAGCAGGCTATTCGATAGGCTCGTAAGGAAGTCCGACGTAATTTTCCGCGATGGTCTGGCGCCCGGCTTCGGAGTGGATGAAGTACTCCAGCTCGCTCTGGGCAATGCGCTGGCTGAATCCGTCGGACTCAGGGAATTGATGCAACATCGAGGTCATCCACCAGGAAAACCGTTCGGCCTTCCACACCCGGCGCAGGCAGATGGCGGAATAACGTTCGAGCAAGTCCACGCGCCCCTCGCCATACACCTTGAGCAAAATCCGGAACAGGGTGCTCACGTCGCTGGCCGCCAGGTTCAAGCCCTTGGCCCCGGTGGGCGGCACGATATGGGCCGCATCGCCGAGCAGGAACAGGCGCCCGTACTGCATCGGTTCCACCACAAAACTGCGCAGGGGCGCGATGCTTTTTTCGATGGAGGGGCCGGTGACCAGTTGTTCAGCCAAAGCGTTGGGCAGCCGGGTTTTCAGTTCCGCCCAGAAGCGTTCGTCCGACCATTCGCCCACCGGCTCCTCGGCCGGCACTTGCAGGTAATAGCGGCTGCGCGTCGGTGAACGCATGCTGCACAGCGCAAAGCCCCGTGAATGCTTGGCGTACACCAGTTCCGCGTGCACCGGCGGGGTGTCGGCAAGGATGCCCAGCCAACCGAAGGGGTAGACACGCTCGAACACCTTCAGCGATTCAGCCGGGATCGACTGGCGCGCCACACCGTGGAACCCATCACAACCGGCGATGTAGTCGCACTCCAGGCGAAACGCCTGGCCCTGATGCTCGAACGTCAGCCAGGGTCGATCACTTTTAAGATCATGGGGCTGCACGTCGCGCGCTTCATACAGCGTGGTGGCGCCAGCGGCGGCGCGGGCGGCCATGAGGTCGCGGGTGACTTCGGTCTGGCCGTAGATCATCACCGATTGGCCGCCGGTCAGCGCCTTGAGGTCGATGTGGGTCAGTTGACCGTCCAGCGCCAGCTCGAAGCCATCATGTACCAGGCCTTCGGCATCCATGCGCTGGCTCACGCCCGCCTCGCGCAGCAGGTTGACCATGCCTTGTTCCAGCACCCCGGCGCGGATACGGCCTTGTACGTAGTCGGCACTCTGGCGCTCCAGGATCAGGGTCTGGATACCGGCGTTGTGCAACAGCTGGCCGAGCAAGAGTCCGGAGGGACCGGCGCCGATAATGGCGACTTGGGTTTTCAGGGTTTTCATTATTTTTATCGCCCGCAAGTTCCACCCGAACGGATCGAGTGAAAGAGTTGTCATTGATCTTGTGGCTGACAGTTTTCACTTGAGTGCGCAGTATAAGAAGGTGAAAACTGCGACAAAACCTGCGCTTTTTGCCAATTTGGGCGATTACCGCACCACTGTCCTGAGTATCGGATTGAAACCATGACCAACACCGCGATTCCGGTCTTCAAGCTTTACGGAGAAAGCCAGCAATGGCCGACCCCCGATTTGTTGCACTGCGAAACCATTTCCCGGCGCAGTCGGGAATACCAGTGGGAAATCCAGCCCCACCGGCACGCGGATCTGTGCCAACTGCTGTACGTGCACAAAGGCCAGGCCGAGTTGGAAATCGAAGGCCAGCGCACCACCCTCAACGAAGCCACGCTGCAGGTATTGCCGCCGTTGTGCGTGCATGGGTTTCGCTTTGCCGAAGATGTGGAAGGCTATGTAGTCACCCTGGCGGCACCGCTGGTCAGCCACTTGCAAGCCCAACTGGGCGCAACGGCAGGCGGTTTGCAGACCCTGGGCAGCTACCCGGCGGGCAAGGACAGTGATTACCTCAACAGCCAGTTCGCCCGCCTGCAGGACGAATACGCCGACGACCAACCGGCCCGGGACATGCTGATGCACGCGCTGGTCAGTGTGCTGCTGGTGTGGATCAGCCGCCAGGCCATCCAGCGTCGCCACCCGCGCGCGCCAAGGGGCCGCGAGTATTTCCGGCGCTTTACGCAATTGGTTGAACAGCACTATCGGGAACACCCGAAGATTGAGGATCTGGCCCACAAACTGGGTATCTCGGTCTCACACCTGAATGGGACGTGTCGGGAACTGGGCGGGCAGCCTGCCTTGCAGATCATGCATGACCGTCAATTACTCGAGGCCAAGCGCCTGCTGACCTACACCAGCATGACCATCAACGAAATGTCGGAAGTACTGGGTTTTTCCGACCCGACCAACTTCTCTCGGCTGTTCCGCCGACGGGTCGGGTTCTCACCCAAGGCGTTTCGCGAGCAACTCAAGGCCGAACAGCCGTCTACCTGAGTGCACTGAAACTGCCGGTGTGGGGAACGCATTGGTCCTGATGGCAGCTGATCGCAAAGGTCGGCTGCATCCGGGTCTGCTCCACGCGGTAGGCGGCGGTGCCATACAGGCCGGTCGCCAAGGCGCAGAGGAAGAAAATCATCAGGTATTTGCGGGTTTTAATGCTCATGGCACAGACCTCTGAGCGGATCTACAGGGTGCTGTTTAAAGCATAGGTCAACCAGGGCGAGTTGCCATTATTGGGCGACATTCAACAGGGTTATGTCGCCCTAAAGACACCTATCCCACACCGGCTCCTCGGGGAACCTCACCACCAGGAAATCCAGCAGGCTGCGCAGCGCCGAAGGCATGTGTTTGCGTGACGCATAGACCGCGTAGATGTTCATCTGCCGGGGTTCGGCCTCGGGTAGCAGACGTACCAGTTCACCACGGCGGATGTGATCGCCGGCCTGGTAGCTGGGCAGCATCGCCACACCCGCGCCGGCCAGCGTCACGCGTAACAACGTACTGGCTTCGTTAGCGGTGATATTGCCGTGCACCGGCACCGAGACGTGCTCGCCGTGCTCCTCGAAATGCCACAGGCTTTTGCCGAAGTACGAATGGGTCAGGCAGTTGTGCCGGGCCAAGTCTTCGACTTTCTGCGGCGCCGGGTGCTCCAACAGGTAGGCCGGGGTTGCGCACACCACGGAGCGACAGACCGTCAGGCGCCGGGCGATCAGGTTGGGGTCCAGGTCGTTGCTGGTGCGGATGGCCAGGTCGATGCGCTCGCCCACCAGGTTCACCGTGCGGTCGAGCATTTGCAGGTCAATGGTCACCAGGGGATAGCGCTTGACGTACTCGGCAATGGCCTCGGCCAATTGCGCCTGGCCGAACGAGGTGCTGACACTCAGGCGCAACAGGCCACGGGGCGCCTTATCAGGCTCACTGACGGCGGCCTGCATATCACCGCACAACTCCAGGAGTTGCCGACAGCGTGGCAGGGTTTCGCCACCGGCCGCCGTGAGGCTGAGCTTGCGGGTGGTGCGGTGCAACAGGCGCGCGCCGACCCAGTCTTCCAGCTCGGCCAGGTAACGCGACACCACCGGGCGCGACAGGTCCAGATGGTCGGCGGCGGCGGACTGACTGCCCAGGTCCACCACCGTGACAAACACGCGCATTGCTTGAAGACGATCCATGATTTGCCCGATTTCAGAAACAAACTATGTCCCAGCATCGCATTTTTAGTTCGGTTTAGTGCAACTAAGCTCTGTGCATCCTTTGAATCCACTGCTGGAGCTGCCCGATGTTCTCAACCCTCAAGCGCTTGACCTTCACCGCTGCCTTGGCGTTTGCCGGCCATGCAGCGGCGGCCGACCTGACTCTGGATGTCTACAACCCGGGCGAGGCGGCGATCTTCCCGGTCAGCTCGGTGCTGGTCAGCGGTGCCAAAGACGCGATCCTGGTGGACGCGCAATTCGGCAAGGGCCAGGCCGAGCAACTGGTGCAGAAGATCCGCGCCAGCGGCAAACACCTGACCACCATCTACATCAGCCATGGCGACCCGGATTACTACTTCGGCCTCGACACCCTGACGGCCGCGTTCCCCGACGCCAAGGTGCTGGCGCCACAACCGGTGGTCGACCATATCAACGCCACCGTGGCCGGCAAACTTGAGTTCTGGGGCCCGAAAATGGGTGCCGACAAACCGGGCAAAACCATCGTGCCCCAGGTGCTGCAAGGCCATAGCCTGACCCTTGAAGGGCAGCAGTTGGAGGTGATCGGCCTGGATGGCCCGCAGCCGGACCGCAGCTTCGTGTGGATCCCGTCGATCAAGGCCGTGGTCGGGGGCGTGGTGGTCGCGCAAAACATTCACCTGTGGATGGCCGACACTCAAAGCGCGCAATCCCATAAAGACTGGCTTGCGACCCTGCAACGCATCGAACAGTTGAAGCCACGCACGGTGATTCCTGGCCACTACCTGGGCACGCCGTCACCGCAAGCCGTGGCCTTTACTGCCGACTACATCAAGGCCTTCGACGTAGAAACCGCCAAGGCCAAGGACGCCGCCGCCCTGATCGCGGCCATGAAAAAGCGCTACCCCAGCCTCGCCGACGAAAGCTCGCTGGAACTGAGCGCCAAAGTCGCCAAGGGCGAAATGAAGTGGTGAATGCCTTTAAACCCTGACCGTACTGGAGAACATCATGAGCAAGATCGCAATCATTGGGGCCACCGGCCGTGTCGGCAGCCAATTGCTGGAAGAAGCCCTGCGTCGTGGGCATAGCGTGGTGGCTATCGCGCGTAACACCGACAAGCTGGCTGTACGCCCCGGCGTCACCGTCAAGCAGGTTGATGCACTGGATGCCAATGCCCTGGAACAAGCCATCAGCGGCAGCGATGTGGTGATCAGCGCGGCACATTTCGCCACCCTGCCCGCCAGCGCCGTGATCGGCCCGGTAAAAAAAGCCGGGGTGAAACGCCTGCTGGTGGTGGGCGGCGCCGGTTCGTTGCTGCTGCCCGGTGGCGGGCGTGTAATCGACAGCGAGGGCTTCCCGGCGGAATACAAAGCCGAAGCCAGTGCAGGGGCCGCGTTTCTCGACGTGCTGCGTCAGGAAAAGGACCTGGATTGGACGTTCCTGTCGCCGTCGGCCTTGTTCGATGGCACCCAGCGCACCGGTAAATTCCGCCTGGGCCAGGATGACTTGCTGGTGAGCAGTGACGGTAGCAGCTCGATCAGCTTTGCCGACTACGCCATCGCCATGCTCGATGAAGTGGAAACACCGAAGCACTCGCGCCAGCGCTTCACCGTCGGTTACTGACACCTGTGGGAGGGGGCTTGCTCCCGATAGCGGTAGTTCAGTTGGAGCCTCTTTGACTGACACACCGCTATCGGGAGCAAGCCCCCTCCCACATTTGGATCTTCAGCGCCTACGACTGCTGCGCCTGGCTCACTAACCAATCCATCAGCGCTTCAAGCCCTGCCGACGGCACCGTCCCCGGCGGATACACCAGGTAGTACCCCTTCCCCGTCGGTACCCGCAGTTCAAACGGCATCGCCAAGCGCCCCGCCTTGAGATCCTCGCCCATCAACGCACTGTCGCCCATCGCCACCCCGGAGCCCTGGGAGGCCACGTTCATCGCCAAGTCCAACGTCTCGAAATGATGCCCCTGGCTCACGTTGCTCAACCGCGTATCCGCCGCCTGGAGCCAGCGCGCCCAATCGCGCTCATCCCGCGTGGGGTGCAACAGCACCTGTTGCTGCAAGTCCGCCGGGGTGTGCAAACCGGCGAGCAGCGCCGGTGCGCAGACCGGGGTGAGTTGCTCATCGAACAAATGCCGCGCCTCGGCCGATTGCTCGGCGATGGGCGCATAGATCACCGCCGCGTCGAATTGCTCGCGACGAAAATCCACGCTGTAGGCCACGGTGGTGGTGAGTTCCACCGGAACGTCCGGGCGCTCCCGCTGCCATTGCATCAGGCGCGGCAACAACCAGCGCATTACGCAGGTGGAGGCCTTGATTTGCAGGGTATGGCGGCGATTGCCGATCTGCTCCACCGCGTCACCGAGCAGGCCAAACACCTGCTGCACCCGTTGCGACCACTCGCGACCTTCTTCGGTCAGGCTCAACCCCCGTGCCTGGCGCTGGAACAAGGCGTAGCCCAAATGGCTCTCCAGCCCGGCGATCTGCCGGCTCACCGCACCTTGTGTGATATGCAGTTGCTCGGCGGCGCGGGTGAAGTTGCAGCACTGGGCCGTGACCCAGAAGGTATGCAGCGCGGGCAGGGGCGGAAGGCGTTTCATAAGGGCGCAGCCATGACGTGAGGACATGGCTAGTATGACTTTTTATCGATTGTTGCCGCTACGGGCCAGCCGTTCCAATACCGCCACGAATCCATAACAAGAGCGACACCTATGGCGACCTGTGGCGAAGTATTGGTCAACCTCCTGGAAAGCTACGGCGTGGACCAGGTGTTTGGTATTCCCGGCGTGCACACCGTGGAGCTGTATCGCGGCCTGGCCCGCTCGAGCATCCGCCACGTCACCCCGCGCCACGAACAGGGCGCCGGCTTTATGGCCGACGGCTACGCGCGCACCCGTGGCAAACCGGGCGTGTGTTTCATCATCACCGGCCCGGGCATGACCAATATCACCACCGCCATGGGCCAGGCCTACGCCGACTCGATCCCGATGCTGGTGATTTCCAGCGTGCAATCGCGCAGCCAGTTGGGCGGCGGGCGCGGCAAACTGCATGAGCTGCCGAACCAGGGCGCGATGATGGCCGGCGTGGCGGCGTTCTCCCATACCTTGATGTCGGCAGCGGAGTTGCCCGCCGTGCTGGCGCGGGCGTTTGCGTTGTTCCAGGCCGGCAGGCCGCGCCCGGTGCATATCGAGATTCCATTGGATGTGCTGGTGGAAAACGCCGATGCACTGCTCGGCAGTCAACCGGTCAGCATCGCCCGTGCCGGTGCGGCACCGGCGGCGGTCAAGCAGATGAGCCAGTTGCTCGCCGCCGCCAAACGCCCGCTGATCCTGGCCGGTGGCGGCGCGATTGAAGCGGCCGCCGAATTGACCCGCCTGGCCGAAGCCCTCGGCGCGCCGGTGGCCCTGACCATCAATGCGAAGGGCATGCTGCCTTCCGAGCATCCGCTGCTGATCGGCTCGACTCAGTCCCTGGTCGCTACCCGCGCGCTGGTGGCCGAGGCCGATGTGGTGCTGGCCATCGGCACCGAGCTGGCCGAGACCGACTACGACGTGACCTTCGCCGGTGGCTTCGAGATACCCGGTGCGCTGCTACGCATTGATATCGACCCCGACCAGACCGTGCGCAACTACCCGCCGCATCTCGCCTTGGTGGCCGACGCAAGGATCGCCGCCGATGCCTTGCTGGCCGACTTGAACCGCACGCCGCTGGGCCCCCGCCACATCGACTGGGGCGCTCAGCGCGTCGCCCGGTTGTGGGCCGAACTGGCCCCCACCTGGGACGCCGCCACCCGCGCGCAAACCCTGTTCCTCAATACGGTGCTGGAGGCACTGCCGGGCGCCGTGCTGGTGGGCGATTCGACCCAACCGGTGTACAGCGGCAACCTGACCCTGAACCTCGACCACCCGCGCCGCTGGTTCAACTCCTCCACCGGCTACGGCACCTTGGGCTACGCCCTGCCGGCCGCCATTGGCGCCTGGTTGGGCCGTGGCGATGGGCAACCGGTGGTGTGTTTGATCGGCGACGGCGGGCTGCAATTCACCCTGCCGGAACTGGCCAGCGCAGTGGAAGCGCGCACGCCGATCATCGTGCTGCTGTGGAATAACCAGGGATATGAAGAGATCAAGAAATACATGCTCAACCGCGCCATCGAACCGGTCGGCGTAGACATCTACACCCCGGATTTTATCGGCGTGGCCAAGGCCCTCGGCAGTGCTGCCGACAGCGCTCACAGCGTTGCACAGCTGCGCAACGCCTTGCGCGCCGCCGCCGATCGCCCGGGGCCGACGCTGATTGAGATCGACCAGGACCTATGGATGCAGGAGCCAGCGGTATGAGCGCAGTAATGAACGGTGTGTATATCGACGGCGCATGGCGTGCCGGCCATGACGTGCTGGAGGTGATCAACCCGGCCACCGAGGCGACCCTGGCCCGTGTCAGCGTCGGCGATGGGCAGGCCGTGACCCAGGCCGTGGATGCAGCCAGCGCGGCCTTTATCGACTGGTCGAAAAGTAGCGGCCGTGATCGCGCCAGCCTGCTGCGCAAAATCGCCCAAGGCGTCAGCGCGCAGCGCGAACAGTTGATGCACCTGCAATCGAGCAACAACGGCAAGCCGCTGTTTGAAGCCGGCATCGATGTGGACGACGTGATCGCCACGTTCGAGTACTACGCCGGTATCGCCGACGACATGGACGCCGGACAGGATCGCCCGGTGGCGCTGCCCAGCGATGACTTCAGCGCGCGCCTGCGCCGTGAGCCGTGCGGCGTGGTGGGGTTGATCGTGCCGTGGAATTTCCCGATGGTCACCACCGCCTGGAAACTCGCCCCGGCCCTTGCCGCCGGTTGCTGCGTGGTGCTCAAGCCCTCGGAAGTCACGCCCTTGGCGGAGTTGCAGTTGGCGCAAATCATCGCTGACGCGGGCTGCCCGGCGGGGGTGTTCAACCTGGTCTGCGGCACCGGCTTGGCCGTTGGTGCACCGCTGGCGGCAGACCGTCGCGTGGCGAAGATTTCCTTCACCGGCAGCAACGCCGTGGGGGTGCAGGTGATGCAACGTGCAGCGGAAACCATCAAGGGCGTGAGCCTGGAATTAGGCGGTAAATCTTCGCTGCTGGTACTGGCGGATGCCGACCTCGACCTGGCGGTGGAGCTGGCGTGTGGCGGTGGTTTTTTCAACGCCGGGCAAATGTGTTCCGCCACCAGCCGCGTGCTGGTGGCCGACAGCCTGGCGGATGAATTCCTGCAACGCTTGCAGGCACGGGCTGAAGCAATTCGCGTCGCCGACCCATTTGCCGACGACGTGGAAATGGGCGCGTTGATCAACCGCGTGCAGTATCAGCGGGTGCTGGGGCATATCCAACGGGGCATTGAGGCTGGCGCGCGATTGGTGTGTGGCGGCGAACGCCCGGCGAACCTGGCGAAGGGCTACTTCATTCGCCCAACCGTGTTTACCGACGTGCCATTGGACAGTGCATTGTGGAACGAAGAAATCTTCGGCCCGGTGCTGTGTGTACGACCTTTTACCACTGAGGAAGAGGCCATTGCCCTGGCCAACGACAGCGATTTCGGCCTGGTGGCCAGCGTGGTCAGCCGTAGCGTCGAGACCACCGAACGCGTGGCGAATGCCTTGCAGGCCGGGTTGGTGTGGATCAACGCCCCGCAGGTGATCTTCCCGCAGACGGCGTGGGGTGGTTACAAGCAGAGCAGTATCGGCCGTGAGCTGGGGCCGTGGGGCCTGGCGGCGTTTCAGGAAATCAAGCACGTGATCCGGTCCAACTGACGACGCAGAACAAATATGGGAGGGAGCTTGCACCTAATGCCAGTCAGTTAAGGAGGAACACTGTAACTGTGGTGAGCGGGCTTGCCCGCTCTCACACTTTGACTTGCGGTGTTTCAGTTAACCGCAATTTTTAGATAGCCCCTGCGACTTTCTCATTTGCCCCCCTCCCCCATGCGTGGCCTGATTCGCCCTTGTTCATTCAAGGCAGGCCCATGGAAAACGTTCAGGCAAAACCCACCACCGCCGTGTGGCTGATGATCAGCGTCGTGCTGGTCGCCCTTAACCTGCGGCCGTCGATGGCCGCCGTGGGGCCGTTGTTGTCGTCGATTCGCGGCGACGTGCCGTTGAGTTTCAGCAGCGCGGCGTTGCTGACCATGTTGCCGGTCATGGCCATGGGCCTGGCGATGTTCTTTGGCATGGGCCTGGCCAAGCGTTTTGGCGAGCACCGCAGCATTGTGCTGTCACTGCTGGTGATTGGCGTGGCGACGTTGTCGCGGCTGTTCCTGGATTCGGCCCTGGAATTGATCGTCAGCGCGATTGCCGCCGGTGTGGGCATCGCCATGATCCAGGCGTTGATGCCGGCGCTGATCAAGTCGCGGTTCAGCGAAAACGTGTCGTTGTTCATGGGCCTCTACGTCACCGCTATCATGGGCGGCGCGGCGCTGGCGGCAGCGTTCTCCCCCTTCGTGCAGGTGCAGACCGGCAGCTGGCGCATCGGCCTGGCGATCTGGGCGTTTCTGGCGCTGCTGGCCCTGGTGTTCTGGTACGCCCAGCGCTCGGTGTTGCCACCGTTGCCCCAAGCCGCCGCCGGCCCTCAGGAATCGTTTTTCGGCAACGGCCGCGCCTGGTTGCTGGCGATCTTTTTCGGCCTCGGTACGGCGTCCTACACCTGCGTGCTGGCGTGGCTGGCGCCGTACTACGTGGAGCAAGGCTGGAGCGAACAGAATGCCGGTTTGTTGCTGGGTTTCCTGACCGCGATGGAGGTGGTGTCCGGCCTGGTCACGCCGGCCATCGCCAACCGCCGCCGGGATAAACGCGGGGTGGTGGCGGTGTTGCTGGGGCTGATCATCCTCGGGTTCTGCGGCCTGATCCTCAGCCCGCAATACCTCAGTTTGCTGTGGCCGTGCCTGCTGGGGCTGGGTATCGGCGGGTTGTTCCCGATGAGCCTGATCCTGTCCCTCGACCACCTCGACAACCCGCGTCGCGCGGGGAGCCTTACCGCATTCGTGCAGGGCATCGGCTACCTGATTGCCGGCCTGTCGCCGCTGATCGCCGGGATGATCCGCGACCAGCTGGGCAGCTTCGAATGGGCCTGGTGGTCGCTGACGGCGGTGATCGTGGTGATGCTGCTGATCGTCACGCGCTTCAACCCAAGGCATTACGCACAACATATTCGCTGACGTCGTGTTGCAAACAGTATTTGTCCCACGCAAAACATTGAAACGCCCTACAGAGCTTTCTATTGGCACGGCCGTTCCGTTAAGCTTTCGCGCTGTCTTGTACTGACTTCGGTACATGGGGTTTACGGACGAAACCGATGTTAAACAGTAACTTGCTCAGAAAACTCGATATGCAGGACTTGATGGTGTTTATCGCCGTCTATGACCAGAGCAGCGTTACCGACGTGTCAGAAACGCTGTTCGTCAGCCAGTCCACCGTGAGCTACAGCCTGAAGAAACTGCGGACCAGTTTTGAAGACGAGCTGTTTATCAACACGCGGGCGGGCATGCGGCCTACGTACAAGGCCACCACCATGTACGCCCATGTGCAGAAGATCCTCGAAAGCATCAACCTGTGCCATGCCGGTGGCCAGGCCTTCGACCCGACCCAGAAGGCCGTGACCTTCAATGTCTGCGCGCCGGAGTACTTCGAACAACTGATCCTGCCGCGCCTGTTGAAGCATTTCGACCGCGCCGACCTGCCGGTGATCGTCAATGTGCAGAAACTGGAAGCCGACATCCCCGCCGACGACCTGCGCGAGGGCCGTCTGGATCTGGTGATCTGCTTCGGACCGCACTTTCACCGCGCCCATAAAGACTTCAAGACCCAGATGCTGCTGGAGGACGATCTGGTGTGCGTCTTCGATAAACGCTCGGCACCGCGCGAGCCGGCATTCAGCCTGCAATCGTTCGTCGAGCGGCGCCACGTGTTCCCCACGCCATGGACCTCCGACACCAACATGATCGACGGCTGGCTGGCGCGCCAGGCCCACAAGCGCCAGGTGATCGCCCGCGCCAACAGCTACAGCGCGGCGCTGAAGATGATCACCGGCACCGACTTCATCGTCACCCTGCCGCGCCGCGTGCAGAAACTGCTGGCACCGGCGACGGTGTTCGGCCACTGCGAGGCCCCCAACGGATTGCCGGGGTTCACCCTGGATATGCAGTGGAGTGAAAGCAGTGAACAGGACAGTGCCAATACCTGGTTTCGTGAACAGGTGGTGAAGGTGTGTGCGGATCAGGGATTACTCTAACTTCTGTGGCGAGGATTAGCCGATGGCGACTTTGCTGTAGGAGTCGCGATCCATGTCGACCAGCTGGACGCTGAGCTGAACCTGTAGATCCGCCGGCCAGTCGCCCAGATCCTGCAACGCTGCCAGCAGACTTTGCGACAATTGTTGCTTGACCTGCGGCGACCGCCCGCTGAGCAGTGACAGCTTCACCGCGATGAAACCGCGTGGGTTGAGGGAGGTGCCCACCTGAAAACTCTCGAGCTTCACAGCGCGGCTTTTGATATCGAACTCGGAACCGAACTGCCCGGACGCCATCAGCACATTGTTGAGCCGCAACAGGGTTTTCTCGACGGCCAGGCTTGTCAGGTTGGCGGTGTATTCCAAGTGCAGGTGTGGCATGGATGACTCCGAGTCATTCGTAGGAAAGTCTGTAGATATAGCACGGATAAAAGCCTCAGGCCTTGTTCGCCTGACCTCGATCGCTCATGAACGCTTCCAGCCGCGAACGCACCCAGCGTTCGGCCGGGTCGGTGTCCACATGACTGAGCCAGACCATGGACAAATCCAGGGTCGGCGTCTCGAACGGAAACGGCTCGCAGAACAGGTTGCCCGACACCGCCATGGCCTCGGCCGTGTAGTCCGGCAGGCTGGCAATCAAGTCGGTCCCGGCCAGCAGCGCGGGCAATGCGCTGTATTGCGGCACCGACAACACCACATGGCGCTTGCGGCCGATTTCCGCCAGCCACTCATCGGCAAACCCGGACACGTTGGCGGTGTGGGACACCAGCACATGGGGGCGCGAGCAATATTCATCGAGGGTCAGCGGGGTGTCCGAGGCATCGGCGCGCAGCAGTCGCGGACGAATGTGGCGCAGCAACTTGCGCTTGGCATTCGCCGGCAGGCCACGGGTCTGGGTGATGCCGACGGTAATATCGCCGGACGCCAGCAGATCGGGAATCCGCCAATAGTCCACGTGCTGCACCACGAACACCACCTGCGGCGCTTCCTGGCGCAAGGCGCGCAGCAACGGTGGCAACAGGCCGAACTCGACGTCGTCGGACAGTCCGATGCGAAAGGTCATGGTGCTGACGGACGGGTCGAAATCGTGGGTCAGGCTCAAGGCCGACGACAGTGAGTCCAGGGCGGGCGACAGGTGCTGGATGATTTCCTCGGCGCGCGCGGTAGGTTCCATGCGATGGCCGACGCGAATGAACAGCGGGTCGTTGAACAAGGTACGCAGACGGTTGAGGGCCGAACTGATGGTCGGCTGGCCGAGAAACAGCTTCTCGGCCACTCGCGTCACATTGCGCTCGAGCATCAGTGCTTCGAAGACCACCATCAGGTTGATGTCGGCCTTGCGTAATTCATTGCGATTCATCGGCGCCTGCCCCTAGCCCAAGACAAGCCGCAGTTTAGAAAGGCAATAGGGCTGCGTCTATGCCGGTGGACGCATGGGGCTGCCTATTTCGTCGCCGGTTTCATCACCCCCTGAGTGGCAGGTGCCTGCTCCTGGCCCTGACGCAATCGCAACGCCGCCAGCGCGGCGACCACCAGCACCACGGCGATGACTTTCAAGCCGTTCATGGCATTGCCGGTGCTCATTTCAATCGCACCCATCACCGAAGGGCCGACAAACCCACCCAACAGCCCGCAGGCGTTAACGAAGCCCAAGCCACCCGCCAGCGCCACGCCTTTGAGGCGCGAGGCCGGGTACAGAAAAATGATCGACTGCACCACAAAGAACATCACCGCCGACAGGCAAAAGCCCAACAGACTGAACACCGGCCCCGACACCGACGCAATGCCCAAGCCCAGCGCCATGGTCAGCAACCCCGTGACCAACAGTCGACGACAACGCTCGGGCGTCGTGGCAAAACGCGGGATCAGTACCGCACCGAGTGCCGCCGCGATCCACGGCAATGAGGTCAGCAAACCGACGCTCATGGTGCTCAGTTCGCCATACTTGCTGATGATGCTCGGCAGGAAAAAAATCACGGTGTAGACGGTGATCTGATGGCAAAAGTACACAAAGATCGCCAGCAGGATTTGCGGGGTCAGCCAGTTTTTCAACGCGTGACCGCCCTCCCCGGCACCTTCCTCGGTTTCCACCGCGATGCGCTGTTCGATGCCGCGTGCCTCTTCAGCCGTCAGCCACGGCGCCTTGCTCGGGCGGTCCGGCAACTTGCGCCATACCACCCAGGCAAACGCCACGGCCGGCAGGCCTTCGAGCAGGAACATCCACTGCCAGCCGTGCCAGCCGAGCATGCCGTCCATGCGCATCAAGGCCGCGCCCACCGGGCCGCCGATGATGTTGGCAAAGCACACGCCGAGCAGGAAATAGCCAGTGGCCCGCGCCCGCTGTTCACGGTTGAACCAATAAGTCAGATAGAGCATGACGCCGGGAAACAACCCAGCCTCGGCGATGCCCAGCAGCAGGCGCAACACGTAGAACGACGTATCGCCCTGCACAAACGCCATGGCCGCCGAGATCAGGCCCCAAGTCACCATGATGCGGGCGATCCAGAACCGCGCGCCGACCTTGTGCATGATCAGGTTGCTAGGGATTTCCGACAGTGCATACGTGAGGAAAAACAGCCCCGCACCCAGCCCGTAGGCCGCAGCGGAAATGCCCAGGTCGACATCCAGGTGATGCTTGGCCAGGGCGATGTTGGTACGGTCCAGAAAACTCAGGATGTAGGCGATGATCAGCAAGGGCATCAACTTGGCGAACATCAGTTTATTCAGCGCCTGCGGATCGCGGGCCGAAGTGGCGGTAGTCATCGGGCAATTCCTCTTGGCGCCCCGCCAGCCTGGCTGGGGGACGCATCACTGTTGTTCTAGGGTTCGAGTTGCACAACCAGGGCCTGCGGGCGATGGGAAAACAGTTGCAGCAGCGCGCCGCCCAGGGCGCAGCCGGCCATCACGAAGAAACACACGGTGTAGCCATGCAAGGTGGTCCAGCCGCCCCCCATGGCGATCAGGCTGCCCATCAGTACCGGCGCCAGGCCGCCGCCGATAAACATCGCGGTGGTGATGATGCCGTTGGCGGTGGACGTCGCCGACGGCTCGGCCGAGTCGCAGGCCACCGCGTAGTAGATCGGCCACACCGCGTTGGCCACCAGGCCGAACAGCAGTTGCACGACGACGATCAACGTCAGGGTGTTGGCGAAGTAGAACGCGCCGACACTCACCGCCATCCACAGCCCGCAGATGATCAGGGTGGTGCGCCGGCCGATGATGTCCGACAGCGACGGCCACACCAGTTGCCCGAGAATGCCGGTGAGGGTGAACACCACGCTCATCCCCGCCGACTCCGCCAGCGACAGCCCGGCGATGTTGTAGAGGTAGGCCGGCAGCACGATGTTGACGCCCATGTACACCACTTGGGTGAGCATCGTATTGCCCGCCGTGAGGGCAATATTGCGGTTGCGCAAGGTGGCGACAAACGTGCGCCAGGCCTCGCCCTTCACGGTGCTGGCCGGGGCGTTGTCCGGTGGGGTCATGCCCTTGGCGGCGATGTCGACGTACAGCGCGGTGATGCGCTCGGCCGTGGAGTAACGCGCCCAGAAGATCATCAGCGGCAGCGCCACCACGAAGGCGAAGAAGAACACATAGCGCCAGTTGTCCTCGCCGAACACGGTGATGACAAAACTGGCGACGATGCCGCTGAGCATTGCGCCAATCGGGTAACCGGTATGGTGCGCCCCCAAGGCGAACCCGCGACGCTCCACCGGCCACCACTCGGCGGTGTTGCTCACGCCCACCGGTTCGCCCCAGCCGGCACCGAGGTTGACGCCGACGCGCAGGGCGATAAAGGTCGCGAGGTTGCCGCTCAAGGCTTTGAAGCCGGACAGAAACGAGATCGCCGTGTAGCCGAGCACCAATGGCACCTGGAACCGTGCACGTTTCCAGCCGCCGCCGTAGCGGTCACTCCACATCGAACCGGGAATATCCAGCAGGGCCAGCGCGAGCATGACCACCGTGGCCACGGTGCCCCATTGATCGGCGGATAAATCGAAATGCTTGGAGATGGTCGGCCCCAGGCGCAATACGATCTCACGGTCGTAGGCGTTGAGGATCCAGATCAGCCAGCAGACCAGCAGCGATACCCAGGAATGCCGGTGAATGCTGCGCAGCGACGCTTTTTTTAAAGTTGCCATGGGCCTCTCCAGGCGCGCGAGGGCGCGCACTGACACAAGGTTGCAAAGGAAGGTGCCGTATTAATCCAACGCGCTAGCTGGCGAATCGTCGCTCAGCTATTCCTTGCACGCCCAACCCGGTAATGGCGAACAGCGCCCCGCGCTGCTGGCCGTCGGCCGGAAAACGCGGCAGCGGCGGCTTGGCCATGGAGGTCACAAACAGGGTGTCGAGGTTCGGCCCGCCGAAGGTCAGGCTGGTGACCTTTTTCACCGGCATTTCAATGATGCGGTCGACGTCGCCGTCCGGCGTGTAGCGCACCAGTTTCCCGGCGTAGACCAGCGCCTGCCACAGGCAACCTTCGGCGTCCACGGTGCAACCGTCCGCCGCGCCGCCACTGGCGGTATCAACCTTGGCGAAAGTGCGTCGGTTGCTCACGGCGCCGGTGGTGAGGTCGTAGTCATATGCCCAGATCTCGCCGGACCAGGTGTCGCAAAAGTAGAAGGTCTCCCCCGACGGGCTCCAGCACGGCCCGTTGGAGACGATGATGCCTTCGTCCAGGGTGTGCAGGCTCAAGTCAGCGTCGAGACGGTAGAGTTTGGCGCTGGCGCTGTCTTCCAGAGTGTCCATGGAGCCAAACACAAAGCGGCCCTGGCGGTCGACCTTACCGTCATTGAGGCGGTTGCTTGGCAGGTTCGGCTCCGGGTCCTGGATCAGCGCCAGTTCGCCGCTGGCCAGGTCCAGGGTGTGCACGCCGTTTTGCAGGGCGACGATGGCCGCCTCGCCGTTATGGCGCAGGGCCATGGAGCCGATCTTCTGGCCCACGTCCCAGGCACGCAGCTCGCGACCGTCGTCGGTGCAACGCAGGATGCGGCCGTCGGCACTGTCGATCCAGTACAACCGTTGTTGTTCGACGTCCCACACCGGGCCTTCGCCCAGGGTGGTCTTGACGTCCACAAGCACTTCGATACGCATGGTGTGATCCCCTTATTGTTGTTGTGCGGGATGCAGGCCGCGCGATCACGCGACCTTTCGCTGATTAGAAGTTGACCTGGTCACGCCCCTTAAGCCCGAGGATTTCCCGCGCCTCATCCGGTGTGGCGACACGATGGCCGAGGGCTTCGATCACCGTACGAATGCGCCGCACCTGGTCGGCATTCGAGGCCGCCAGCTTGCCTGGGCCGTCCCACAATGAATCCTCCAGACCGACACGGGCGTTACTGCCCATGGACAAGCCCATGGTCGCCAGCGGAATTTGCCCACGCCCCGCACCGAGGATCGACCACACGTAGTCGTCGCCAAACAGGCGGTCGGCGGTGCGCCGCATGTGCGCCAGGTCTTCGGGGTGGCTGCCGATGCCGCCGCGCAGGCCGAACACCGACTGGATAAACAACGGCGGCTTGAGCAGGCCGCGTTCCAGGAAATGTGCCGCGGTGTAGAGGTGGCCGATGTCGTAGCACTCGATTTCAAAGCGGGTGCGGTTCTCGGCGCAGGCATTAAGGATGTGGGTGATGTCGCGGAAGGTATTGCGAAAGATCCGGTCGTCGCTCTCTTCCAGGTAAGGGCGCTCCCAGTCGTGCTTGAACTCGGTAAAGCGGTTAAGCATTTCGTACAGGCCGAAGTTCATCGAGCCAATGTTCAGCGAGGCCAGTTCCGGCTTGAACTGCATCACCGGTTGCAGGCGTTCTTCCACACCCATCGTGGGTGCGCCGCCGGTGGTGATGTTGATCACCACGTCACTGGCGGCCTTGATGTGCGGCAGGAATTCGGCGAACAACGCCGGGGCCTGGCTGGGGCGGCCGTCAATCGGGTCACGGGCGTGCAGGTGAACAATGGCCGCGCCGGCTTCGGCGGCGCCAATGGCGGCAGCGGCAATTTCCTGGGCGGTGATGGGCAAATGCGGCGACATCGACGGTGTATGAATCGCACCGGTGACGGCGCAGGTAATGATGACGGGGCGTTTTTTGGACATGACGATTCTCCGACTTTTATTCTTATGAAAAAAATCCTGGGTCCAGCGCTGTGTGTTCTTCCGTGGCTTACAGGTACTCGACGTTACCGTCGACGCTGATCGCCTGGCCGGTCACGTTGCGGGCGGCGGGCGAACAGAGGAACAAGGCCATGGCCGCGACGTCTTCGGCGGTGACCATGCGCTTGAGGGAGATCTTGTTGAGGTATTCCTGGCGCATCTCGGCTTCGGGCACGCCGACCTGTTCGGCACGGGCACGGATCACCCCGTCCATGCGCGGGCCTTCGACGATACCGGGCAGCAAGGCGTTGACGCGGATGTCGCTCTCGCCCAGCTCCGACGCCAGGGATTTCATCAGGCCGACAATGGCCCACTTGGTCGCCGCATACGGCGTACGCCAGGCGTAGCCGAGGCGTCCTGCCACCGAGGCGATATGCAGCAAGTGGCCGTGGGACGATTCCCTGAGCATCGGCACTGCATGGTGGGCAAATCGGTACTGCGCCGTCAGGTTGATATTGATGGTGGCTTGCCACTCGGCGTCGCTGATCGCATCGATACCGCCGGTGGGCCCAGCGATCCCGGCGTTGTTGACCAGCACATCAAGGCCGCCGAAATGCTCGTGCTGTACCTTGAAGACCGCCTCGATCTGCGCGGCATCGCTGACGTCGGCACGGGTGGCGATGCTGCCCGGGTACTTGTCACGGAACGCCGCCAGGGCCGGTTCGCTCACGTCACACACATGCACCTGGGCGCCGGCTTCCAGATACGCCGCCGCCAACACTTCACCAATCCCGGCAGCCCCGCCGGAGATCAACACACGTAACCCAGGATAGGGCTGCAGCCGTTGTAGGAAACTCATGCACGTTTACCTCCTGAAACAGACGACCGCGCACGGTCGCTCTTGACGAGCAGGCGCGCCAGGGAGTCGGCGGCCTGCATGATGTCGTCGGTCACCGCCGCGCGCGCTCCGGCGCCATCGCGGGCGGCCAGGGCGTCAACGATGCGCGTGTGCGCTTCCATCGAGCGTTGCAGGTGAGCTTTATCCGGGGCGACCAAGGCAAAGCACGGGCCCATGTGCAGCCAGAAGTTTTCCACGGCAGCCATGGTCAATTCGGCCTGGGCCACCGCGTAGATTCGCCGGTGAAAAGCGAAGTTGGTCCACAGGTAGCGGGACACGTCGACTTCATCGGCGGCGTGTTGCATCTGCTGGCACAGGTCGGTGATTTCGTCGAGGTCGGTTTTTTGCAGGAGCAACACGGCTTTTTCCGCCAGCAACCCTTCGAGGGCGACGCGCGCATCACGAATTTCGCGCAGGCGTTCGACGGTCATCAGGCGTACGCGCAGACGGGAGGTCTCGGTGACTTCAAAGGCATTTTCGGCGCTGAGGCGTTGCAGCGCTTCGCGTACCGGCATGGGGCTGGAGCCGAGCGCTTCGGCGAGGCCACGGATGGTGAGTTTCTGGCCGGGCTGGAAACGGCCACTCATCAAGGCTTCACGGATCTGGCGATAGACTTGGTCTTGCAAAGTATCGCGGGAGACCTGGCGCAGGGTGGGCAGGAGCAGCGGACCGTCTGTCATGAGTCAAAACCTGTGTTGTCGTTCTTATGGCTCCAATATGTGATCACAAATCAAATATGTCAAATAGTTTCCCGGTGAAAAAAGGGAGCTGTCGAATCTCACATCAACAGCTCCCACGGGGATCGCGCCTTGGCCAAACTTAGCCCGGGCATGAATCAAGGCTTCAACGGGCGCTCCTGATCTCGTTCGGAAAGCTCCGTACCGTCGTCCGGGTGTTTCCAGGTTTGCGGTTTTTCCTCTTCCCGTTGCCGGGTCTGCTCGCGCTGCGGCTCATCCTGGCGCTTCTGTTCGTTGCCCATAGCCACCTCCCCTCCGTAAGAATTGGTCACATCTACCAGAATAGAACAGCGCAGGATTTTTGACGGACCCGGAGAGTGATAGCCAATTAAAATTAATCAATCCAAATTTTTCACTTATCATTTCTAAATGTGTCAGCCACTATCCTCGGTCTTACGCGAAACAAGCACTTAAAAGAACGCTGGAGACACAAAACCATGACTAGCCCTTCCCGGCCCGATTCTGCCCGTTCGAAAGTAGGTGCGGTATTCCGCGTTACTTCGGGCAACTTCCTTGAACAGTTCGACTTCTTTCTGTTCGGCTTCTACGCCACCTACATTGCTGCCGCGTTCTTCCCTGCCGCCAATGAATTTGCCTCATTAATGATGACCTTCGCCGTGTTCGGCGCGGGCTTCCTGATGCGCCCACTGGGCGCCATCATCCTCGGCGCTTATATCGATGACGTCGGTCGCCGCAAAGGGTTGATCGTGACCTTGTCGATCATGGCCAGCGGCACGCTGTTGATCGTGCTGGTGCCGGGTTATCACACCATTGGCCTGTGGGCGCCGCTGCTGGTGCTGCTGGGTCGCCTGTTGCAAGGTTTCTCGGCCGGCGCGGAGCTGGGCGGTGTGTCGGTATACCTGTCTGAAATGGCCACCCCAGGCCGCAAGGGGTTCTACACCAGCTGGCAATCCGGCAGCCAACAGATCTCCATCGTGGTCGCCGCCGCCCTGGGCTATGGCTTGAACGTGTGGATGGAACCAGCGGTGGTTGCCGACTGGGGCTGGCGCATTCCGTTCGCCATTGGTTGCGTGATCATCCCGTTCATCTTTGTGCTGCGCCGTAACCTGCAGGAAACCGAAGAATTCGCCAACCGCAAGCATCGCCCGACCATGCGCGAGGTGCTGGCCACACTGGTGAAAAACTGGACCGTGGTCATCGGCGGCATGCTGATGGTGGCCATGACCACCACCGCGTTCTACCTGATCACCGTGTACGCGCCGACCTTCGGCAAGACCGTGCTGCAACTGAGCACCTCCGACGCGCTGCTGGTGACCTTGCTGGTGGCGGTGTCGAACTTTGTCTGGCTGCCGATCGGCGGCACCCTGAGCGACCGCTTCGGCCGCAAGCCGGTGCTGATCGCCATGACCGCGTTGACGGTGCTCACGGCTTATCCGGCACTGTCCTACGTGGTGAATGCACCGAGCTTCGCCCATATGCTGGAGACGCTGCTGTGGTTCTCGTTCCTGTACGGCATGTACAACGGCGCGATGATCCCGGCGCTCACGGAAATCATGCCGGTGGAAGTGCGCGTGGCGGGCTTCTCCCTGGCCTACAGCCTGGCGACCGCGATCTTCGGTGGGTTTACCCCGGCGATCTCCACCTGGTTCATCCACATCACCGAAGACAAGGCCTCGCCGGCCTACTGGATGATGTTCGCTGCGTTGTGCGCGCTGTGTTCGACCCTGGCGCTGTATCGTCGCGCCAACGCACGCGGGCAGGTGATGCAGGGGGCGGCGTGATGGGGCCTTTGTTCAAGACCCTGACGGCCCTGGCCCTCGGTGCCCTGGCGCTGACGGCCCAGGCCGAGGAACTCAAGGTGATGACCTCCGGTGGCTTCACCGCCGCCTATAAACTGCTGGGCCCGCAATACGCGCAGTACAGCGGCGACACCCTCGATACCGTCCTCGGCCCCTCCATGGGCAAGGCGCCGGAAGCGATTCCCAACCGTCTGGCCCGTGGCGAACATGCCGACGTGGTGATCATGGTCGGTTATGCCCTGGATGACTTGATCAAACAAGGCAAGGTCGACCCGGCGTCCCGCGTGGAACTGGCGGATTCGCGCATCGGCCTGGTGGTGAAGGCAGGTGCGACCAAACCCGCGATCGGCACCGATGCCGAACTCAAGGCCGTACTGAGCAAGGCCAAGTCCGTGGCGTATTCGGACAGCGCCAGCGGTGTGTATGTCGAGAAAGAGCTGTTCAAGAAGCTCGGCATGCCCGCCAAAGGCACCATGATCGAACGCCTGCCGGTGGCCGAACAGGTCGCCAAGGGCGATTACGAAGTGGGCTTGCAGCAGGTGGCGGAGTTATTGCCGGTGGCGGGTGTGACGTACGTCGGCAAGATCCCGGAAGACGTGCAATCGGTGACGCGCTTTGCGGCGGGCATTCCGGTCAATGCCGAACACCCTGCGCAGGCCAGGGCGCTGTTGCAGTTCCTGGCCTCGCCCCAGGCACAACCGGTGGTGCAATCCACCGGCCTGGACTCGGTGGCGCGCTGACCGAAACGGTATCTCCCGCGCCCACCACTCCAATTCCAGCGCCGCTGGCGGCAAAGTCCGCCCGCGGCGCTTGTTCCTTCAAGCCCCCATCGCAATGGTGACGTTGCCCATGCGTGGACGCGACGTTGCTGGTGCCCATCGTGAATAGCGGGATGTAGAGCAATATCGTACAAGCGCCAGTGGGAAGCTATGGAGTAGAACTGCCAGAAAAACTGCCGCTGAGGCTTAGCCTGTTTCCGAGAGGCCAGTCAGTTGCTTCTTGTTTTTCCTGACGTAAAGACACGGTTGCTCGGGTTCCCTAGAATCCCGCGTTCGACTCTATGACTAAGGACCCAGGCATGGCCGAACCGATCGTAAAAAGCACACCGCTGACCTGGTATGTGGAGCATTTCGCCGTCTTCAGCGGGGCTTTCACCTTTCTCGCTATCGCGGGGCTGTTGATATTTATCTACCGGCGCTCTGGATCGCTGCTGTTTCTACGGGATTGGATATGGCGGTTTTTTGGTGGCAAAACGCGCTTCGAAACAGACCGTTTTGAACGCATGCGCAAGGACTTGCGCGAGCTGGAATATTATCGCTATGAATTCAACATCCCCGCCAATACGCTGCGCGAGGCCGACTTGGCTGAGGATTGGATGTACAGCAATGACTTCACCCCACGCGACTTCGGTCGCGTGAAGCGCTACATCGAGTGGAGCGACTTTACAGCACTGAGCTTCATCACCAAGCGGTTCGCACAGTGGCGTATCAACTGCTTTTTCTTTCTTGCCATCGCGCTTCTGGCGGGCGTAGCCATTGCGGTTCCGCTGATTGAATCCAAGTATCTGATGGTGTCCCTCAAAAACGCCCCGGATGCCCCCTCGTTCTATTTATCGGAAGATAACGTGAAGTTCGGTATCTGGTCTGACACCGTCCTCAAGGTCGAGCACTGTCGCTCGTCCGAGTCGCTCCAGGCGTTCCTGCGCCCAGGATTACCGGAAGATAAACTCGACATCATTTGCTCATTCTTCCTCGACAAGACCTACAACAAATACGTACGAGAAGGCCTGGGCCAACAACGCGGGCTGCTGTTCTCGCTGGTGCTCGTGTCGATGGCATGGATGATTTACCTGGTGATCCTGATCGCGCGAATGGAAGTCGCCCGCAAACTCTATAAACAATGGCAGGCCAACCAGCCTTGAAAAAACAAGTGCCTGCTAGCCGCCCCTTTTCGACTGAGAGTTCAATGAGCAAGGCATCTGACAGAAAAACGCTTCACCGCGCGCTGAAATGGGCGGCCTGCCTGGTGGGCCTGCCTTGCCTCGCCGCGCTGGGTTTCTTCACCTGGCAAAGCTTCTACCCGGTGAGCGCCGCTGCCGGCTGGAGCGTTCAGGTCGTACACCGCGACGTGCCAAAAGCCGCCTCGCTGATGCCGTTGCCGGACGGCGCGCTGATGGTCAGCCTGGAGCTCGACGACGCCAAGGGCAGCATCGTGCGCATTCATCCGGACGGAACACGCGAAGTGGTGGTGGGCAACCTGTCCAAACCCGACGGTATGTTCGCCACCCGTGGCGGCTGGGTGTTCAGCCAAGAAGCACTCGACTCCCCCGTCAGCTTCCTCAAGGACGGTACCGTCACCGAATTGTTCAGGGGCGAAAACGTGCAAGGCCTGTGGGACGACGGTGACTACCTCTATGCCATGGAGGACCGTCGCGACGAGGGGCGCATCCTGCGTTATCGCTGGAGCGACCAGACCTTAAGCGTCGTTCGCAAAGGCCTCGACGAGGGCGAATCGATCATCCGCTGCACCGATGGCCGCATGCTCTACACGAAGAAGAAAGAAGGCATGGTCCGTGAGCTGACCGAAGACGGCAGCGACCCGGTGGTACTGGCCAAGCTGAACCAGCCGACCTTTTTGATGTGCGATGAGCGCGGGTTATGGATCAACGAAGACGCCACCCACCGCGCGCGGTTGTTGCTGATCGATAAACAGGGGCGCCAGCAGACGATTTTGTCGTTCTTGAAGGCGCCACAGTCGATTGTGCCGACCGGGCGTGGGACTTATCTGCTGGCCGAAGGTGGGCGTGATCGCGTGCTGGAGCTGACCCCGCCCCAGCCCGTTATCGCGCAGGAATAAGCGCGCTGCACTACAGCTGAAACCGCGCAACCGCCTCGTTCAGCGAGACCGCCAATTGCGCCAGTTCGCGGCTTGATCCATTGATCTGCCCGGCGCCGGAAGAGGATTGTGCAGACAGGTCGCGAATATTGACGATATTGCGATCGACTTCCTTGGCCACCTGGGCCTGCTCCTCGGCGGCGCTGGCGATGACCAGGTTGCGCTGGTGGATCTGGTCGATGGAGTCGGTGATCTGGCTCAATGCGCCCCCCGCCCCCTCAGCCAGGGCCAGGGTGTCGGTGGCACGCTGGGTACTCGACTGCATCGAGCTCAACGCCTCGTTGGACCCCGTGCGCATCGCGGTCACCATCTGGTCGATTTCCAGGGTCGATTGCTGGGTACGGTGGGCCAGTGCACGGACTTCGTCAGCCACCACCGCAAAGCCGCGCCCGGACTCACCGGCCCGCGCCGCCTCGATCGCGGCGTTGAGTGCCAGCAAGTTGGTCTGCTCGGCGATGGAGCGGATCACATCGAGCACCTTGCCGATATCCCGCGATTGCTCGGCGAGGTTCTGCACCAGGGTCGAGGTTTCGCCGATGTTGGTGCTCAGGGCTTGAATGGCGCTGACCGTTTCACCCACACGGTGCTGGCCTTCGCGCGCGGTTTCATTGGAAAGGCGAGTGGACTCGGAGGTAGACACCGCATTGCGCGCTACCTCATCCGCCGCCGAGGTCATCTCGTTGACGGCGGTGGCGGCCTGCTCGATTTCAGCGGTCTGCTTTTGCAGGCTGCGGCTGCTCTGGTCGGTGACGCCGTTGAGGTCGGTGGCCGATGACGCCATCTGCCCGGCCGACTGGCGAATCAGTTGCAAGGTCCCGCGCAGGTTGGCCTGCATGGTCTTGAGTGCCACGAGCAGGCGCGTCACTTCGTCGTCGCCGCTCACGTCCACCGTTTGGGTCAGGTCACCTTGGGCAACGTTCTCGGCAGCCCGTACGGCATGACTGAGCGGGCCGACAATGCTGCGCGTGAGCAACCAGGCCAGCAGCACGGTGCTCAACCCGGCCACGATCACAAAGCCGAACACCATGGTGCGCGAACGGCCGTACTGCGACTCGGCCGCCTGGCCTTGCTGGTTGATCTGGGCGTTGTAGTAGTCGGCCAGGGCATTGAGTTGGGCCCCGGAGCCATCGACCACGGTTTTCATATCCACCAGCAACAGCTTGTTGAGTTCGGCGCCCTGCTGCTTGTCGGCGAGGATGAATGATTGCGCCAGCCCTTGCTGGTATTGGCGCAGCGAGACCTGGAACTGATCATAGAGCGTGCGTACTTCGGGGGTGTCGATCACTGCATCGAGGTCGGCCAGCCGTTTGCTCAGGTCCTGGCTGCGGGTGTCCATCTGGCTACGGTATTGCGGGATGCTCGCCGGGTTCGGGTCCAGGGCCATGCGCAAAGAGATCGTACGAATGCGCAGCATGATTTCGCGAATGTCCGCCACCAGTCGCATCTTCGGCACCAGCCCGCTTTCCACCTGCACCGCGCTGGCGCGGATGCTTGCCATGTTCGACAGTGCAAAAAAACCCAGCAGGGCCACGAGCAAAGCAATCAGGGCAAAACCCAGACCCGCACGGCGGGCGATGGACAGGCTGCGAAGGGACATTAGGGGGGACTCTCTTATTGGGGATACGATGTCGTACGAGAGTGTTTCGGCCGTTTGGATAAAGACTTGAGGGACGTACACCCAGGAAATGGGAAGTTATAAATATCAGTGAGTTATTTGCAGTATCGACGAGCACGGCGCCCACCAACGACAATACTGGGAACATCAAAGGATTACCCCACCAGCAGGTCTGACATGGAAAAAGCCGTCATTACTCTGGCACTGATTTCTTGCCTATACGGCTGCATCGGCGCACAACTTTCACTTCCTGAACAGAAAAACGTACGCACCACCCCTCAACAGAACCCGCCTGAACGAGCATGGTGCGGCGTGACGCTTTGGGCTGTAGTTCCAATACCCCTGAAGCTCCCCGTGTGCCGCTCACATCCCGCTCCCTCGCCCTTATATGCCTGTGGTCCTTTCATGTTCCTGGGACCGATCATGCACGGTTACAAGGGGAATGCCTTATGTGGAGAAATGCCTTGAGAGCCCATGACACCCGTCTGGAAAACTGCTTGTTCCCATGTGCCCACTTGCAAAAGTCCCAAGGCGGGACTAGGATTTTCCCATGAGAATAGTCGCACTCAGTCAACTCAAAACCTTTTGGCACAAGTACCCGGATTCGGAGCAACCGTTCCTGGCCTGGATAGACGAAGTAAAAAACGCCGACTGGTCAAACCCGGCTGACATCAAGGAACACTTTCGCAGCGCTAGCATTCTCAAAAGTCGAAGGGTCGTCTTCAACATCAAAGGTAACGACTACAGGCTCGTGGTCGCCGTGGCCTATCGCTATGGCGCTGTCTACATCAAGTTTGTCGGTACACATAAGCAGTACGACGCAATTGACGCCGATACCGTCGAAACGGAGTAACCCATGAACATCCGACCTATCCACACCGAACAGGATTACAAGGACGCACTCAAGTCTGTCTCTGCGCTGTTCGACAACGAACCAGAACCCGGCACCCCGGAAGGTGATTACTTTGACGTAATGATCACGCTGATCGAGGCCTATGAAGCCAAACACTTTCCCATGGACCTGCCCAACCCAATCGATGCCATTCGCTTCAGAATGGAACAGTCTGGCCTGTCAGCGGCTGATCTTATTCCCGCCATTGGCCGCCAGAATCGTGTTTATGAAGTGCTGAATGGAAAACGAGCGCTGACCTTGCCAATGATTTGGAAGCTGCATGAGATGTTTGGAATTCCAGCAGAAAGCCTGATCAAGCCAGTAAGGCATGCTTGAAGACGGAATACGGTTGGTTGTGCCTGCTGGAAACAACCACTGCGGCCCTTTTTGCTGCTCGGAACGAGTAGCTTGCCCCCAAATCTCAGAAACGAAAAAGCCCCGTAGCTTATTCAGCTACGGGGCTTTTTCTATGTAATGGCGGAGAGATAGGGATTCGAACCCTAGGTACCGGTGAAGGTACAACGGATTTCGAATCCGTCCCATTCGGCCACTCTGGCATCTCTCCAACGGCGCGCATCATAACAGCCTGTTTCGTGGAAGCAAAGCGCAGAAGCGATTTTTTTCCGTGCTATCAGATGCTTGCGTCGATTAAAGCGGTACGCCGAGACGCTTGGCGACTTCTTCGTAGGCTTCGATCACATCACCGAGGCCTTGGCGGAAGCGGTCCTTGTCCATCTTCTTCTTGGTGTCCTTGTCCCACAGGCGGCAACCGTCCGGGCTGAATTCGTCGCCCAGGACGATGGAGCCATCGTGGAACACGCCGAATTCCAGCTTGAAGTCCACCAACAGCAGGCCTGCGTCGTCGAACAGCTTGCTCAGCACGTCGTTGACCTTGAGGGACAACTCCTTCATGCGTGCCAGTTGCTCGGCGGTGCCCCAGCCGAATGCCACGACGTGGGATTCGTTGATGAACGGGTCGCCCTTGGCGTCGTCCTTCAGGAACAGTTCGAACGTGTAAGGATTGAGCTTGAGGCCCTCTTCCACGCCCAGGCGCTTGACCAGGCTGCCGGCGGCGTAGTTACGCACGACGCATTCCACCGGGATCATGTCCAGCTTCTTCACCAGGCACTCGTTGTCGCCCAGCAGTTGGTCGAATTGGGTCGGAATACCGGCCGCTTCTAGTTTCTGCATGATGAAGGCGTTGAACTTGTTGTTCACCATGCCCTTGCGATCAAGTTGTTCGATGCGCTTGCCGTCGAACGCCGAGGTGTCGTTGCGAAACAGCAGGATCAGGCGGTTGGCGTCGTCGGTCTTGTAAACCGACTTGGCTTTGCCGCGGTAGAGTTCTTCACGTTTTTCCATGATGGGCTCCGCTTTGAGTGAGGTGGGCTAGGCGATATGTCGCCAGTCGAGCCCTGAATCTTGATCGGCCAGTTGCAGCCAGTCCGGGTCGCACCCGAGGGTGTCGACAAAACATTGCCGGGCAAGCGTCGGCAGGTTGTTCTTGCTGCTCAAGTGGGCCAGGACCAGGTGTTGCAGGTCTTGCCAGCCCAACTCATACACCAGGTACGCCGCCTGATGGTTGTTCAAATGTCCCAGTTCGCCGCCGACCCGTTGCTTGAGAAAGTACGGATAGTGACCGCGAGCCAACAGGTCCCGGCAGTGGTTGGACTCGATCATCAAGGCATCGAGGTTCCGGTATCCGTCCAGTACCTTGGCGCAGTAGGAGCCCAGGTCGGTGAGCACGCCGAAACGCCGCTCTCCGTCACTGAATACATACTGCGTCGGTTCCTGGGCGTCGTGCGCCACGGCAATCACATCGATGCTCAGGGCACCGATTTGCAGCTGCTCGCCACCGGCCAGGAAACCTGCGGGTTCTATAGGTTTGCGCATCCCGCGCAGTGTGCCGCGACTGAGGTACACCGGAAGATTGTAGCGCCGAGACAGCAAACCCACGCCATGCACGTGGTCGGCATGTTCGTGGGTCACCAGAATCGCGCTCAGCTGCGAGGGGTGAACCCCCAGGCGCAGCAGGCGCCGCTCGGTTTCCTTTAACGAGAAACCACAATCCACCAGCACGTACGTGTCGTCATGGGCGACCAGCGTGCCGTTCCCTTGGCTACCGCTGCCGAGAACGGCAAAACGCATCGGATCAGCCCAGGTTGTCCTGAATCACGCCCAACACTTTGCGCGCCGTTTCAGCCGGCGCGACGGTGTTGATGTTCTTCTCGACGGTGACCTGCACAGTCTCGCCAACCTTGCTCAAACGCACCTGATAACGCTCGGCGCGGGTCTCGATTTCTTCCTTGGTCGGCTTGCTGCCGAACAGTTTGCCGAAGAAACCAGGCTCTTCGTCTTTGCGCTCGGCCTTTTCAGCCACGTTGATGTAGTACAGGCCCAGGCTGCGGTTGATGTCTTCAACACGCCAAGGGCCTTGTTCCAACGCGCGGCCGACGCTGGCCCAGGCGCGATCCAGGTCTTCACCCAGGTTCAGCACCACGTTGCCGCTGCCGTCCTCGGTGAGGCTGACGCGGCTCGGGGTGTCGTAATCACGGGCGGCGAGCAGGGAAACGGAACCGCCCTTCTCGGAGATACGGCTCATGCTGGCCAGCATCTCGTCGACCAATGCCGAGTCGACACCGGTGTTGACCGAGCGGTTGGTGAAGTCGACGTTGGCGGTGCTGCCGGCAGGACGCTCGGCGCTGACCACGTAGACTTCACTGGTGTTGCGCTGCACGCCCGGCTCGATGCGCACACGCACACGGGCTTCGCTGTCGGCGGCGACACCGCCGGCCTGCAGGCGCTTGGCCATAGTGGCGGACAGCTCGCTGCCTTGCTGCCATGCCGTGGTGAATTCACCGGTCTGCGGGCGCTGCTCGTCGATGCGGAAACCGTTGTCCTGGAAGAACTGCACCGCTACCGGCCAGACTTCGGCAGGTGGACGCTGCGCCACGATCCAACGCGAATCACCGCTCTTCTGCAGGCTGTAGTCGCTGGCATCCGCCACGGCCGAGATCGGCTGTGGACGTGGCACGACGTATTCACCCTTGGTGGTGTCGTCGGCAACGTTGCGTGGAATCGGCAGCAACGGGTCAAGGCGCTTGGCGACGTTGACGTCCGGCGGCAGTTGCATCGGTTTGGTTGCTTGTGCTTCCAGGTAATCGCTGCCGCGGTCACGGAAGTAGCCTTCCGGGCCCCAGATCCAACCGCAGCCACTGGTGCTGGAGATAATCAAGGCAAGTGCGGAAAGTCCGGCCAATCGCTTCATGCGTAGTGCTTCCTCAATTAAACCAGGACGCCGGACTGGCGCAGGGCCTGTCGCAGCGGTTCGTGACAGGCTTCGCTGAGGCGGGTGAGCGGCAGACGGATACCGTCCGGCATCAGGCCCATCTCGAACAGCGCCCACTTCACGGGAATAGGGTTGGATTCGATAAACAGTGTCTTGTTGAGCGGCATCAGCTTCTCGTGGATCGCACGGGCGGTCACGGCGTCGCCAGCGATGGCGGCGGCACACAGGTCGCTCATGGCGCGCGGGGCCACGTTGGCGGTCACGGAGATATTGCCCTTGCCGCCCAGCAGGATCAGCTCGACAGCCGTGGCGTCGTCACCGGAATACAGCAGGAAGTCGCTGCTCACCCCAGCCAGGATGTCCTTGGCGCGCTGCAGGTCGCCGGTGGCTTCCTTGATGCCGATGATGTTCGGCACGGTAGAGAGGCGGATCACGGTCTCGGCCTTCATGTCGCACGCGGTACGACCCGGCACGTTATAGAGGATCTGCGGGATGTCGACGGCTTCGGCAATGGTGCGGAAGTGCTGGTACAGGCCTTCCTGGGTCGGCTTGTTGTAGTACGGGGTCACCAGCAGGCAAGCGTCGGCGCCGGCTTTCTTGGCGTTTCGGGTCAGCTCGATGGCTTCGCGCGTCGAGTTGGCGCCCGTGCCGGCGATCACGGCAATACGCCCCGCGACACGCTTGACCACGAATTCGATCACTTGGATGTGTTCTTCCACATCGAGGGTGGCCGATTCACCTGTGGTGCCGACCGCCACGATGGCGTTGGTGCCTTCTTGCAGGTGGAAGTCCACCAGTTTGCCCAGGCTGTCCCAGTCGAGATGACCTTGTGCATCCATGGGTGTGACCAGTGCCACCATACTGCCCGCAATCATGCAACCGCTCCTGCCGGAAAAAGAGAGCCGTAATGGTACTGGCGCCAAGATGCTTGTACAAGCGAAGTACCGCCTGAGGATGCGTTCTGGCGCAACTAAACGACGGGCAATGCCATCATTGGGCCAAAGCACGGGTTGAGGCTGGGCAAAATCAGGCGGATCACGCAATGAAAACGCCACCTCCTATCCCTTGGCGACGCTTTTCGCTACCCTTCATGCTTTGATCGATACAGCCCTCACAGTATCGACCGCTCATCGTTTTAGGAAGGCTGCATGTCCACCCCCACAGTTCGCGAACAATTCCTTGTTATCAGTGCCCTCGGCGCCAACCCCATGGAGCTGACCAACGTCCTGTGCCGCGCCAGCCATGAAAACCGCTGTGCCGTGGTGACCTCCCGCCTGACCCGCCATGGCGAGTGCAGTGCGCTGGTCCTGCAGATTTCCGGCACCTGGGATGCCCTGGCGCGCCTGGAGACCGGCCTGCCGGGCCTGGCCAAGAAGCACGACTTCACCGTCAACGTGGTGCGCAGCGCCGCCCTGGAAAATCGCCCGCAGGCGCTTCCTTATGTGGCGTATGTCAGCTCGGCCTACCGCTCGGACATCGTCAATGAGCTGTGCCAGTTCTTCATCGACCATAACGTCGAACTGGAGAACCTGACCTGCGACACCTACCAGGCCCCGCAAACCGGCGGAACCATGCTCAATGCCACCTTCACCGTGACCCTGCCGGCCGGCGTGCAGATCAGTTGGCTGCGCGACCAGTTCCTGGATTTCGCCGATGCCCTGAACCTCGACGCGCTGATCGAGCCGTGGCGCCCACAGAACCCAATGTAAGGAAGTCATCATGGCGGTAGTCATCGATAAACCGGTCGCCGATTTCGAAGCCCAGGCCACCAGCGGCCAGACCTTCAACCTTGCCGCCCTCAAGGGCAAGCAAGTGGTGATCTACTTCTACCCGAAGGACAGCACCCCGGGCTGCACCACCGAAGGCCAGGGTTTCCGTGACCAGTACGCAGCATTCAAGGCCGCCAACACCGAAGTGTTTGGCGTGTCGCGCGACAGCGTGAAGTCCCATGAGAACTTCAAGGGCAAGCAGGAATTCCCGTTCGAGCTGATCAGCGACAAGGATGAGGCGGTCTGCCAACTGTTCGACGTCATCAAGCTGAAGAAGCTGTACGGCAAGGAATACCTGGGTGTGGATCGCAGCACCTTCCTGATCGACAAGGACGGTGTGCTGCGCCAGGAATGGCGCGGCGTGAAAGTGCCGGGCCATGTGGACGCCGTTCTGGCCGCAGCCCAGGCATTGAACAAGGCCTGATCTGTAGCGCGGATCACTGCAGCGATGAAGCAGTGATTCGCGCCTACCCTTACAACAAAGGTGCCACCACCGGCTCCTGCCGCGGCCACGCATCCAGCACGGCCTTGAACAGCGTCGCCAGGGGAATCGCAAAGAACACCCCCCAGAATCCCCACAGTCCACCAAACAACAGCACTGCACAGATGATCGCCACTGGGTGCAGGTTGACCGCCTCCGAGAACAGCAGCGGCACCAGCACGTTGCCATCCAGGGTCTGGATGATGCCGTAGACCGCCATCAAGTAGATGAACTGGTCGCTCCAGCCCCACTGGAACAAGGCGATCAAGGTCACCGGCACCGTCACCACCACGGCACCGACATACGGCACCACCACCGAAATCCCCACCAGCAGTGCCAGCAAGGCGGCGTAGTTGAGGTCCAGTGCGATAAACGCAATGTAGGTAACGCCCCCGCAGATAATGATCTCGATGACCTTGCCACGAATGTAGTTGGCGATCTGTCGGTTCATTTCTTCGGCCACCCGGGTGATCAGCGCTCGTTCGCGCGGCAGATAGCCGCTCACCCAACGCCCGATCATGGCGCGGTCCTTGAGGAAGAAGAACACCAGGATCGGTACGAGCACCAGGTAGATCATGATGTTGACCAGCAGCGGCAGGCTGGACAGGGAAAAGGTCAGCGCCCATTGCCCGAACTTTCCGATTTCGCCCCGTGCCACTTCTATCGCCTGCAGCACTTGCTCGTCCGACACCAGATGCGGGTAGCGCTCCGGCAGCAGCAGCAACAGCGACTGCCACTTGGCGAGCATGCCCGGCAACTCGTTGAACAACGTGATCAGTTGGTGCCACAGCAGCGGTAACACCACGACAATAAACACCACCAGCAGCCCCATGAACAAGGCAAATACCAGGCCCACAGCTGCGCCGCCCGGCAAGCGTAAACGCTCCAGGGTGGTGACCAGGCCCTGCATCAGGTAAGCCAGCACCATCCCCGCCAGTACCGGCGCCAGCATGCCTCCCAAGGTGAGTACGGCCGTAAAGGCCAGAAACAGCAGGACCGCCAGCACCACGGCTTCTTCATCGGAGAAGTAGCGCTGGATCCAGTCTCGTAACACTTTGAACATCAATCAACCTCGGGTGGTAGGGGCAAACGGTTCAGGCCTTGCGCAACCAGTAACGGTACACACCGGCGGCGTCTTCTTCATGCAGCAGGGTATGGCCGGCCAGCTTGGCGAAGGTACGAAAATCACGCTGGGAACCTGCGTCGGTGGCGATCACCTTGAGCACAGCGCCACTGGCCAATCGATTGAGTTCCAGCTTGGCCTTGAGCAGAGGCAACGGGCAATTGAGGCCGCTGGCATCGAGTTCGGCATCAAAGGCTACAGCGTCGGTCATGGTTTTACTCCGGGCACGCATTCGGGGTGCTTAGAATATCTGGTCCGAAGCTCAGTGTCCGGCTACAGTAAGCTCTTTGTCGAAAGGCTCTGTGCATGACTTTTTTGCGCCCTACCCTGCTGACGCTGGCTTGCCTGCTGGCCTCCCCAGGCTTCGCTGACGACCTGCCGTCACTTGGCGACGCCAGTTCTGCCATTGTCTCGCCGCAACAGGAATATCAGCTGGGCCGCGCCTGGCTGGCCTACCTACGGGGCCAGGTCTCGCAGTTGAACGACCCGCAGCTCAAGGATTACGTCGAAACCAGCGTGTACAAGCTGGTGGAAACCAGCCAGGTGAATGACCGGCGCCTGGAATTCATCCTGATCAACAGCCCGCAACTGAACGCCTTCGCCGCACCCGGCGGTATCGTCGGCGTGAACGGCGGCCTGTTTCTCAATGCCCAGACCGAAGGGGAATACGCGTCGGTGCTGGCCCACGAACTGGCTCACTTGTCCCAGCGTCACTTCGCCCGTGGTGTCGAGGCGCAGCAGCGCATGCAGATCCCGATGATGGCCGCCCTCCTCGGCGGCATCATTGCGGCCGCCGCCGGTGCCGGGGATGCCGGGATCGCCGCAATCGCCGGCACACAGGCCGCGGCCATCCAGGAACAACGACGATTCTCTCGCCAGAATGAACAGGAGGCGGACCGTATCGGCATCGTCAACCTGGAGAAAGCCGGCTACGACCCGCGCTCCATGCCAACCATGTTCGAACGCCTGATGCGTCAGTATCGCTTCGACGCCAAGCCGCCGGAATTCCTGCTGACTCACCCGGTGACCGAATCGCGTATCGCCGACACCCGCAACCGCGCGGAACAAGCCAAGGCCGGCGGCAAGGAAGACAGCCTGCGCTACCAATTGATTCGCGCGCGGGTACAGCTGCAATACGAAGACACCTCCGGACTCGCCGCCAAGCGCTTCCAGGCGCAACTGGACGAAAATCCTAAAAACGACGTGGCGCGCTATGGCCTGGCCATCGCCCAGATCAAAGCCTCCCAGTTCAAGCAGGCACGGGAAAGCCTGCAACCCTTGCTGGCCAAGGCGCCCAACGACATCACCTACAACCTGGCGCAAATCCAGTTGGACATCGACAACAACCACCTGCCCGATGCCCAGCAACGCACGGATCGGATGCTGACCCAATACCCCGGCAACTACCCGCTGAATCAGATTCGGGTAGATCTGCTGCTTAAACAGAATCGCACCGCCGATGCGGAAAAGGCCCTGGATGGCTTGCTCAAGTCTCGCCCGGACGATCCGGATGTGTGGTACCAGGTCGCCGAGACTCGTGGCTTGTCGGGCAATATCATCGGCCTGCATCAGGCTCGCGCCGAATACTTTGCTTTGGTGGGCGACTTCCAGCAGGCGATTCAGCAGTTGGACTTTGCCAAACGTCGCGCCGGCAGCAATTTCCCGTTGTCGTCACGCATCGATGCACGTCAGCGTGAGTTGATCGAACAGGAGCGCCTGGTTAAAGGCATGATGGGCTAAACCCATCGCCCACAAAAAAGCCCCGCCCTCGTAACACGAAGGCGGGGGCTTTTTATTGGCCGGGTGGGTTACTCGGCCAGCTTGAAGGTAATGAAGCTGGCACGCCCCTGGCGAAGCACGCGCATCGATACCGAGCGGTTCTTCGGCAACGCCTTGGCGATGTCGGTGAACTGCTTGGTAGTCTCAATCGCCTGATTGTTCAGGTGAGTGATCACGTCGCCAGGCTGCAGGCCGATCAACGCTGCCGGGCCGTCCTGCACTTCCTTGATCACCACGCCGCTCTTGAGATCGAAGGCTTTCTTCTGCTCGTCAGTCAGCTCGGCCACGGCAATGCCCAGGCGATTGCTGCTGCGCTCGGCGCCCGGCTTGGTGTTACCCAGGGCATCCAGGGTCGCGCCCTCTTCAGGGATCGCACCCACGGTCAGCTCGACATTCTGGCGCTTGCCATCACGAATCACTTCCAGCTTGGCCTTGCTGCCGGCCTTGAGTGCGCCAACCAGGTGCGGCAGGTCGGCCGACATAACGATCGGTTGACCGTTCATGCTCAGGATCACGTCGCCCACTTGCAGACCGCCTTTGGCAGCCGGGCCGTCATCCTGGATTTGCGCGACCAGGGCGCCCGCCGGCTTGTCGAGGCCGAAGGATTCAGCCAGGTCCTTGTTCACTTCCTGGATGACCACACCCAACCAGCCACGGCTGACCTTGCCACCACTTTTCAGCTGATTGGAAACATCCATGGCCACGTCGATAGGAATGGCGAACGAGACCCCCATGAAGCCACCGGAACGGGTGTAGATCTGCGAGTTGATCCCCACCACTTCGCCCGCCAGGTTGAACAACGGGCCACCGGAGTTGCCCGGGTTGATCGGCACGTCGGTCTGGATGAACGGCACATAGTTCTCGTTCGGCAGGCTGCGACCAATGGCACTGACGATACCCTGGGTAACGGTATGGTCAAAACCAAACGGCGAGCCTATGGCTACCACCCACTGCCCCGCCTTCAGGTCCTGGGACTTGCCCAGCTTCAGCACCGGCAGGTCCTTGCCCTCGATCTTCAGCAAGGCCACGTCGGAACGCGGATCGGTGCCGACCAATTTGGCTTTCAGCTCACTGCGATCAGCCAGGCGCACGAGGATCTCGTCGGCGTCGGCAATCACATGGTTATTGGTGAGGATGTAGCCATCTGGCGAGATGATGAAGCCCGACCCCAGGGACTGCGCTTCACGCTGGCCACCACCGCCACCACGGGGCGCACGCGGTTGTGGCATACCACGCTCGAAGAACTCGCGCAGCATCGGCGGCAGGCCTTCCAGGTCAGGCATCTGCTGGTTGGAGACTTTGCGATCCGGCAGCTTCTGGGTGGTACTGATGTTCACCACGGCAGGCGAGGCTTGCTCAACCAATTGGGTGAAGTCAGGCAACTCGACCGCTTGCGCGGGCACGGCCTGACCCAGCACCAATACCGTGGCGACTATGGATAGGTAAGACTTCAAACGTGGTATCGACATACAGCTCCCGTTACGACGAGCAGGGTTGAGCGACAGGGTTCAAGAAACGCCGAAAACTGCGAACGACATCTTTGTTCCGCGAACTAAACAAGGCCAGGGCCAACAAGCCCTGACCTATAAAAAACATGGGAGATTTTTGCAAGTGAAAATGCTGATCCAGACATTTCATGCTCTCGGCAGCCAACCTGGCATGGACGTACTGTGAAAGATCTGGATGAACATAGGATTAACGACTCACGGCTTGGGGGTGGCCTTTTTTTCACCGCGCACCGACAGTGCGATGCGTTCGGCGGTGCCAATAGGTATTTCGCCGACCACAGTCACCATCATTTCGCCATCCACCGTATTCAAGCGACGAGATACAGCAACCGTAGGGCCTAATTGGGTGCGAGTCTCGGTCACGCTCACATCGCTGATCGGTTCGAGAAACACCGAGAAGCGCGCCAGTCCATCTTCATACATCAGGCTGTCGACCGTGGCCTTGGTATGGGGATCCTTGCGGGCACTGCTATTGGTCAGCTGAAAGCCTGGCGGCAACCACTCCAAGTGCCACGCCTCGGTGGCCTCTACGGCCGCTGCCTTGGTATCGCCGACGGCGATGGAGGTGCATTCGCCGCTAGGCTGCAAGTCGCGATCATTAGGCGTGGTGGAGGTGTCCAATCGAGTGAACTGAAAGCGCTCCAGCAACTGCCCTTGATCATTCAGCAACAAGGACTTGAGCGGCAGCGCAGTTTCACGATCAAGGTGCAGCTCAAAACCGTAGCGGTATTGATCACGGGGTGTAATCGACACAATCACTGCATTACGACCGGCCACGCGAGACTTTCCGATAACGGCCAGTTCGTAGAATTGATTGAGTCTTTGCGGATCGAGGGCGCGCGAGGGCGCATCACGCGAATTGCCCAGGCCGGCGACAAGAGTGCCGCTGACGCACTGAGTGCGGCCATCTACGCGAACGACTTCCTGGGCAGAACCATCAAGCTGCAAGAGCCGCTCACGGACCTGGCCATTCTGGGCGCGATGCCAGATGTCGTGGGTAGAAAAACTGCCATTACGTTCGTAGACAAACGTACCTTGGAAACTTTGCTGCTGCTCTGCACGCCCAAGTCGAGTCAGCCAGTCTTGGGCTTCGTCGGCATGGGCGGGGAGTGCAAACCAACCACTGAGCAATAACGTAAGGAGCGGTATGGCGCGCATAGGGCTCCTTAACGGATCAGCGGTTTTCCAGGCTTGCAGCGCGAGCGTATGGCAGAGCGCTTTCAGTGCCTTTCAAGGCGGATTCCTGTGCGTGTTGGCGCAGGTAGCCTGGAAGACGCTGGTCCTGCCAGCCGGATTGCCCTTGCAGCACACCGTTGGCCATAGGGCCGGTGGTGTCGGAGCTTTCCTTGTAGCCGGCCAGTACCGCTGGGCCTTTGACTTGCGGACCGGCCATGACCGGTTGCTGAGTCTGCTGGGCCAGTTCGGCCCCGGCGATTTCGTCCTGGTTGTACAGGCGAACACCGGCCAGCACTGCAACAGTCACCGAGGCAGCCACTGCCAGGCGACCCAGGCTGCGCCAAGGGCCACGAGCAGCTTTTGCCGGAACGGCTTCATCAGCCAGCGCGGCAGAAACGGCCGCAGCAATATCCAGACGAGGGATTAGAAGATCCTTGTGCATCACCGCCCGAGCGACTTGGTAACGAGACCAGGTATCACGGGTTTCGGCATCATCAAATGCGTTGAGCACTCGACGAAGTTCCAGTTCATCCGCTTCGTTATCCATCACTGCGGACAGCGATTCCTGCAGGGCATCACGACTCATGGCGGTTCCTCTCTTGGCTGTCGCCGCTGTCTTTAGTTTTCCTGCAACAACGGTTGCAAGGCTTTATCGATGGCTTCCCGGGCCCGGAAAATCCGTGACCTTACAGTCCCCACCGGACACTGCATGACGCTCGCAATGTCTTCGTAACTCAGACCATCGAATTCACGTAAAGTTAACGCCGTACGCAAATCTTCTGGCAGTTGCTGAATTGTGCGATGAACGGTGCCTTCGATCTCGTCGCGCAGCAATGCACGCTCCGGCGACTCGAGATCTTTGAGGCCGTGATCACCATCGTAAAATTCTGCATCTTCTGAACTTACATCACTATCCGGCGGGCGGCGTCCGCGAGACACCAGATAGTTCTTCGCCGTGTTGATGGCGATGCGGTAGAGCCACGTGTAAAACGCACTATCACCGCGGAAATTGCCCAGTGCACGGTACGCCTTGATAAAGGCTTCCTGTGCAACGTCCTGCGCTTCATGGGTGTCGTGCACAAACCGCACGATCAACCCGAGAATTTTGTGCTGGTATTTCAGCACTAGCAGATCAAATGCTCGCTTGTCACCGCGTTGAACGCGCTCGACCAGCTGCTGATCCTCTTCCTGGGTTAGCATGAACACTCCTCGTTGTACTTGAAGGAGGCTTGCATAACTAAACGATCAGGCTTGCAAACATAGACTCGGACTTTTCGCAAAAGTTCTCCCCCTTCAAGCAAGTTTCCGGCACGCACTGATTTGGCACACACGAAAAACGCAGCGCGGGCAACGCCGGCTGCGCGAATAATCTTGTCGTCGGTTTTCTGACGCGTCCAATGCTCCCGACGGGCCAATAAACTCAACGTTTCCCAGCTTTCGGGCAACCTGCTATTGAGTCGAGGCTTATGCAAAAAGTTCCCACCTCAATAACCTGCCGATTTTACCCGAGCCGTGCACCGTAATCTCACATTGCCACGAATGCCCGGCTATTGTGCCGCTCCCCCCCTCTATATACTAGTGGCCCGTGTGACCCTTTGATTCGCCGATCCAGGCGTCCTGTTTGCGCCAGCCCTGTGGATCGCTTTTTGCGGAATCCTTCAAATGAGCCAACAGTTTCAACACGATGTCCTGGTGATCGGTAGCGGCGCGGCCGGCTTGAGCCTTGCGCTGACCCTTCCCAGCCACCTGCGAATTGCCGTCCTGAGCAAAGGCGACCTGGCCAACGGTTCGACATTCTGGGCCCAGGGCGGTGTCGCCGCGGTGCTGGACGACACCGATACGGTGCAATCCCACGTTGAAGACACCCTCAACGCCGGCGGTGGCCTGTGCAACGAAGACGCGGTGCGCTTCACCGTCGAGCATAGCCGCGAGGCGATCCAATGGCTGATCGACCAGGGCGTGCCCTTCACCCGCGACGAACACGCAGGCAGCGATGACGGCGGCTTCGAGTTCCATCTGACCCGCGAAGGCGGCCACAGCCATCGGCGTATCATCCACGCCGCCGATGCCACCGGTGCCGCGATCTTCAGGACCTTGCTCGACCAGGCCCGCCAACGCCCCAACATCGAACTGCTGGAACAACGCGTCGCTGTCGACCTGATCACCGAAAAGCGCCTGGGCCTGCCGGGCGAACGCTGCCTCGGCGCCTATGTGCTCAACCGCGCCAGCGGCGAAGTGGATACTTATGGTGCGCGCTTCACCATCCTCGCCTCAGGCGGCGCCGCCAAGGTCTACCTCTATACCAGCAACCCCGACGGCGCCTGCGGCGACGGCATTGCCATGGCATGGCGCTCGGGCTGCCGGGTGGCCAACCTGGAATTCAACCAGTTCCACCCCACCTGCCTGTATCACCCACAGGCCAAGAGCTTCCTGATCACCGAAGCCCTGCGCGGCGAAGGTGCACACCTCAAGCTGCCGAACGGTGAGCGCTTCATGCAGCGTTTCGACCCGCGCGCCGAGCTGGCTCCACGGGATATTGTCGCCCGCGCCATCGACCATGAAATGAAGCGCCTGGGCATCGACTGCGTCTACCTGGACATCAGCCACAAGCCCGAAGCGTTCATCAAGACCCACTTCCCGACCGTCTACGAGCGCTGCCTGGCGTTCAACATCGACATCACCAAAGGCCCGATCCCGGTGGTACCGGCGGCGCACTACACCTGCGGCGGTGTGATGGTCGACCAACATGGGCGTACCGATGTACCCGGCCTGTACGCGATTGGCGAAACCAGCTTCACCGGCCTGCACGGCGCCAACCGCATGGCCAGCAACTCACTGCTCGAATGCTTCGTCTACGCCCGCTCGGCCGCAGCCGACATTCTCGAACAACTGCCGCGCATCCCGGTGCCGGCCGCCCTGCCCCGCTGGGATGCCAGCCAGGTTACCGATTCGGACGAAGACGTGATCATCGCCCACAACTGGGACGAGCTGCGGCGCTTCATGTGGGATTACGTGGGGATCGTGCGCACCAACAAGCGCCTGCAACGGGCGCAACACCGGGTGCGACTGCTGCTGGATGAGATTGATGAGTTCTACAGCAACTATAAGGTCAGCCGTGACCTGATCGAACTGCGCAACCTTGCCCAAGTCGCGGAGTTGATGATCCGTTCAGCCATGGAACGCAAGGAAAGCCGGGGCCTGCACTACACCCTCGACTACCCGCAGATGTTGCCCGAGGCCCGCGACACTATTCTGGTGCCAACCACCTACGGCGGCTGAACTTCAAGCGAACCCGCAGGCGCCGGTGCACATCGGCGGCCTGCGAATCCGTCGGCACGCAGACCGAGCGCACCCGCCATTCCCCCGGTACGCGATAGCGCAACACCACAATCAGCGGCAACGCCAGGCTGTCGGGCCGCAGCTGCACGCGATGCCAGCCGCGCTCACTGCTGAATAATTGCCAGCCCTCTTCATCCCGTCGCAGGCCACGAATCGACGAACGGTGAGTCAGCAGGACATAACGCGGCAATACCCAGGCAGCATGGGCCAGGCACGCCAGCACGCCGAGGACAGCAAAGGGAGAGTCGAGGACCATCAGCGCACCCAGCGCGAACAGCTGGGCAAGGAGATACGCCGCCAGCAGCAGCCGTGAGGCCTGCCAGCGGCATTCGAAACGATTACTTGGGCTGGACACGATCCAGGATCATCCGGACCATGCGCTGCAGTTCAGGATCTTCGGATTCGGCCCGCTCCATGAACCAGCCGAACATGTCCTGATCTTCGCAAGTCAGCAGCCTGACGTAGAGATCGCGATCTTCCTTATTGAGCGTCGCATACACCTCTTTGGTAAAAGGCACCAGCAACACATCAAGCTCAAGCATGCCACGACGGCTGTGCCAGTAGAGACGATTGATTTCTACATCTTCGACCATGGAGCGCTCCTCAAATAGAGCGCAAGTATACAGGCCCGACGGCACCGGAACAGTCGGCTTTGGTCGCCCCTACGGAAACTATCCATTTGCCGGGCGCCCCTCTATGATGCACCCATGACTTTTTGACCTGCGATGACCCATGGCTGACTCTGCTTTCTTCTGCCCCCTGTCCCACGAAGGCGTTCTCGCCGTCCGCGGCTCCGACGCTGCCAAGTTCCTGCAGGGACAACTCACCTGCAACCTCAATTACCTGAGCGACACCCAGGCCAGCCTCGGTGCGCGCTGCACACAAAAAGGCCGCATGCAGTCGAGCTTCCGCATCCTGTTGCAGGGCGACGGCGTACTCCTGGCCATGGCCACCGAGCTGCTCGAACCGCAACTGGCGGACCTGAAGAAATATGCAGTGTTCTCCAAGTCCAAGCTCACCGACGAAAGCGCCGCCTGGGTGCGTTTCGGTGTGATCGATGGCGATCAGGCGCTGACCGGCCTTGGCCTTGAGCTGCCCACCGAAACGGACAGCGTTGCCCGTACCGAACACCTGATCGCCGTCCGCGTGTCTCCCGCCCGCGCCGAACTCTGGGTACCTGCCGAGCAAGCCGACGGCGTGCGCGGCCAATTGGCCGCACAGTTGACACAAACCGACTTGAATCACTGGCTACTGGGCCAGATCCGCGCCGGTATCGGCCAGGTCATGCCCCAGACCCGCGAACTGTTCATCCCGCAGATGCTCAACCTGCAGGCCGTGGGCGGCGTCAGCTTCAAGAAAGGCTGCTACACCGGCCAGGAAATCGTCGCGCGCATGCAGTACCTGGGCAAACTCAAGCGTCGCCTGTACCGCTTGAGCCTGAACGCGGCTGAAATGCCCGAGCCAGGCACCCCGTTGTTTTCCCCCAGCCACAACAGCTCGATCGGCGAAGTGGTGATTGCAGCAAAAGCTGACCAGGTGATTGAACTTCTGGCGGTATTGCAAGCCGAAGCTGCCGATAGTGGCGATGTGCACCTAGGCACGCTGGAAGGCCCCGGTTTGCAACTGCTTGACCTGCCTTACACCCTTGACCGCGATCGTGAGATCCAGCGTTAGTCGCCGTATTTTCCTGCAACACCCTAGAGAGCATGAATGAACAAACTGGCGGAAAAAGTCCAACAGGCGTTGGTTAAGGCCATCGACAACGATGACCTGGTTCTGCCGACATTGCCGGAAGTGGCCCTGAACATCCGTCAGGCCGCTGAAGACCCGGAAATCAGCATCAGCCACTTGAGTAAAGTGATCGGCCGCGACACTGCGTTGTCGGCGCGCCTGATCAAAGTGGTCAACAGCCCGCTGTTGCGCGCCACCCAGGAAGTCACCGACCTGCACACCGCCATCACCCGGCTGGGCACCAACTACAGCAGCAACCTGGCCATCGGCCTGGTGATGGAACAGATCTTCCACGCCCGTTCCGAAGTGGTCGAACAGAAAATGCGCGATGTGTGGCGCCGCAGCCTGGAAGTGGCGGGCGTCAGCTACGCCCTGTGCCGCAACCACAGCCAGCTCAAGCCGGACCAGGCAGCGCTGGGCGGCCTGGTGCACCAGATCGGCGTGCTGCCGATCCTGACCTACGCCGAAGACCACTACGAGCTGTTGTCAGATCCGGTCAGCCTCAACCACGTGATCGACAGCATCCACCCGGTGCTGGGCGACAAGTTGCTGAGTGGTTGGGACTTCCCGGAAATGCTGGCGAAACTGCCGGGCCAGTACCTGAACCTGGACCGGGACTCAGCCTGCCTCGACTACATTGACGTGGTGCAGATTGCCATGCTGTATTGCCATCACGGCACCGATCACCCCCTGGCCAAGGTGGACGTCTCCAGCGTGCCTGCGATGAAAAAACTGCGGGTTGATCCCTACAGCGAAAAACTGCGCGCAGAGCTGGATGAAGCGCGCGCCATGTTCGATTGATCAACCGGCGATAAAACTCACACGCACCTTCAACCCCGCGTGCTCGCCGTCATGCAGGCTGATCTGGGCCAGATGCGCACGACAGATTTCGCCCACGATCGCCAACCCCAGGCCTGAGCCCATGCCTTGCTGGCTACGGCGGTAGAAGCGCTCGAACACCCGGTCGCGCTCCTCCTGCGGAATACCTGGGCCATCATCTTCCACCTCCAGTACCGCCGGCGCCGTGACCCGCAGGATCACGTTGCCGCCCGGTGGCGTGTGCGCCAGGGCGTTGTCCACCAGGTTGCTCAACAGTTCGTTGAGCAGCGTCGGCTCGCCACGCAACCACACCGGTTCATCCGCCTCCAGCGCCAGTGCCACGCCACGCGCATGGGCCAACGGCGCCATGGCCATGCCCAGCTCACGGGCCAATTGGCTGAGGTCGAGCAACTGCGCGCCGCCTTCGGCAATCGCCCGGGCACCGTTTTCGATGCGCGCCAGGGACAGCAACTGATTGGCCAGGTGGGTCAACCGATCGGTGCCTTGGGCGGCGGTTTCCAGGGTACTGCGCCAGGTCGCGGGGTCTTCGGCACGCAGGCCCAGCTCCAGGCGTGCCTTGAGCGCCGCCAACGGGGTACGCAGTTCATGGGATGCATCGGCAATAAACTGCGCCTGACGCTCGAACTGGCCGCGCAGGCGTTCGGTGAAGTGGTTGAGGGAACGCACCAGCGGGCCGAACTCATGCTGCACTTCCACCAACGGCAACGGCCGCAAGTCGTCGGGCTGGCGCTCTTCCACCGCGGTGCGCAGGCGCTCCAGCGGGCGCAATGCGGCGCTGACGGCAAACCACACCAGCAACAAGGCACCGATGGCGAGCATGCCCAGGCGCAGCAAGGTGTCGGCCATCAGGCTGCGGGCCATGCTCACCCGTGCCTCATCGGTTTCGGCCACGCGGATTTCCGCCATGCCGTTCATGTTCGGTTCGGAGACCGCCTTGAGCAGGCTGACCACCCGCACTTCCTGGCCCTGGTACTTGGCGTTGTAGAAGCGCGCCAGCGCCGGGTAGTCGTCGGTGCGCGGAGTGCCGGGGGGCGGGCCGGGGAGGTTTTCGTAGCCGGAAATCAGCTTCTGATCAATGTCATTGACCTGGTAATAGATGCGCCCGGCGCTGTCGTAGGCAAAGGTGTCGAGGGCGACATAGGGCACGTTGGCGCTGAGGGTGCCGTCCACCTGGGTCAGGCCGGCGGCAATGGTACGCGCCGAGGCCAGCAACGTGCGGTCATAGGCGGTGTCGGCCGCTTCGCGACCGTTCCAGTAGGCGCTCATGCCACTGGCGAGCATCAACAGCACCAGCAGCAGCGCCAGGTTCCACAGCAGGCGCCAGCGCAGGCTGCTGGGCTTATGCATCGCGGGCTTCCAGCAGGTAGCCGAGACCGCGGAACGTCACGATGGCGATGGGTTGGCCATCGAGCTTCTTGCGCAGGCGGTGCACGTAGATTTCGATGGCGTCGGGGCTGGCCTCTTCGTCCAGGCCGAACACCTGTGAAGCCAGTTGCTCCTTGCTCATCACCCGGCCTGGGCGGGCAATCAGCGCTTCAAGCACGGCTTGCTCGCGGGAGGTCAACGTCATCAACTCGCCGCCCACGGTGAAACGACGGGTGTCGAGGTCATAAACCAGCACACCACACGCCTGCTGACGCTCGCCGCCCAACACACTGCGGCGCAGCAGCGCCTTGACCCGGGCTTCCAGCTCGGTCAGTTCGAACGGTTTGGCCAGGTAGTCATCGGCGCCCAGGTTCAGGCCATGCACGCGGTCCTTCACATCGCTGCGCGCGGTCAACATCAGCACCGGCAGGTTTTTCCCACGCGCCCGCAAGCGCGCCAGTACCTCGAAACCGTCCATGCGCGGCAGGCCCACATCGAGGATGGCCACCGCGTAATCCTCGCTGCTCAAGGCCAGGTCGGCGGCCACACCGTCATGCAATACGTCGACGGTCAAACCTGTGCTCTTGAGCGCTTGGGCGACGCTTTCGGCGAGTTGCAGATGGTCTTCAACCAGAAGGACACGCATGGATTTCCACCTTATTCGGACGTGGTCGGCGCCACGCTTTGCCGGGCAGTTTACAGGCGCCGACTGCCCTGTGAAGCCTGAAAACATTGAAAGACAGCTGAAAGGTTAGTGAAAGCTTCGCCCTTTAGCATCCAGCCACGGTAGGTCATGCCTGCCGAGCGACCTGATGGGTCGCGCCCGAAAAACGCCTCGAAGCGTTTTCGCCAAAATAAGAACAATAACGGAGTGCACCACGATGCTGTCGACACAGCCCCAGGCTTGCCCGCCTGTTCGTATTTCCCGCCTGACCCACACCGCCCTTGCCAGTGCCGCTGCCCTTGCCGGCTTTTCGCCGCTTGGCCAGGCTGCCTTCTTCGAAGACAGCAGCGCGACCCTGGAAACCCGCAACATGTACTTCAACCGCGACTTTCGCGACGGCACCAGCGCCCAGCAGTCCAAGCGCGACGAGTGGGCTCAGGGCTTCATGCTCAACCTGCAATCGGGCTACACAGACGGCACCGTCGGCTTTGGCGTGGATGCGCTGGGCATGCTCGGGGTCAAGCTCGACTCCAGCCCCGACCGCACCGGCACCGGCCTGCTGCCTACCCACGACGATGGCCGCGCCGCCAACGAGTACTCCAAGCTGGGCCTGACCGGCAAAGTGAAGATTTCCGCTACCGAGCTGAAGATCGGTTCGCTGATGCCCGAGCTGCCGATCCTCAAGCCCAACGACGGTCGTATCCTGCCGCAGACCTTCAACGGTGGCCTGATCACCTCCAAGGAATTCAAGAACCTGGTCTTCACCGGCGGCCGTCTCGACAAAGCCAAGGACCGCGACGACAGCAACTACGAAGACATCGCCCTCAATAACAAGAACAGCCGCTTCCTCAGCGGTGCCACCGGCAAGCATTTCAACTTCGGCGGCGTCGACTACAAGTTCGCCGACAAGATCACCGGCAGCTACCACTTCGCCCAACTCGACGACGTGTACCGCCAGCACTTCCTCGGCCTGGTCGCCGCACGCCCGATGGGCCCCGGCACCTTCGCCACCGACCTGCGCCTGGCGATCAGCGATGACGCAGGCGCAGCCCGTGGCGGCAAGATCGACAACACCTCCCTCAACGGCCTGTTCAGCTATGCCCTCAATGGCCATAAGCTCAGCGCCGGCTACCAGCATATGTCCGGCGACAGCGCCTTTCCCTATGTGGATGGCAGCGACCCGTACCTGGTCAACTTCGTGCAGATCAACGACTTTGCCGGCGCCGAAGAGCGCTCCTGGCAGGCGCGCTACGACTACGACTTCGCCAAGCTGGGCATTCCCGGCCTGAGTTTCATGAGCCGTTACCTCTCGGGTGACAATATCAAGCTCAGGAACGGCGACACCGGCAAGGAATGGGAGCGCAACAGCGAGATCAAGTACGTGGTGCAAAGCGGCACATTCAAGGATGTCGCCGTGCGTCTGCGCAATGCCATCTACCGTTCCAACTATTCAGCCCGTGATGCGGATGAAATGCGCCTGCTGGTCAGCTACAGCGTTGCGCTCTGGTAAGCCACTCATAACAACAAAGACGGAGATCACCATGACCCCTTCATTGCGTAAATTGGCCCTCGCCGCCGGCTGCATGCTGTTCGCCGGCCAACTGCTGGCCGCCGACGAACCCAAGCGCCCGGAATGCATCGCCCCGGCCTCCCCCGGCGGTGGTTTTGACCTGACCTGCAAACTGGCGCAAAGCGCGCTGGTCAACGAGAAACTGCTGAGCAAACCAATGCGCGTGACCTACATGCCGGGCGGCGTGGGCGCGGTGGCCTATAACGCCGTGGTGGCCCAGCGTCCTGCGGACGGCGGTACGTTGGTGGCCTGGTCCAGCGGTTCGCTGCTGAACCTGGCCCAGGGCAAGTTCGGACGCTTCGATGAGAGCGCCGTACGCTGGCTGGCCGCCGTGGGTACCAGCTACGGTGCCATCGCCGTTAAAGCCGATTCGCCCTACAAGACCCTCGACGACCTGGTTAAAGCCCTGAAGAAAGATCCGGGCAGCGTGGTGATCGGTTCCGGCGGCACCGTGGGCAGCCAGGACTGGATGCAAACCGCCCTGATCGCCAAGGCCGCCGGGATCAACCCGCGCGAGCTGCGCTATGTGGCGCTCGAAGGCGGCGGTGAAATCGCCACCGCCCTGCTCGGCGGGCATATCCAGGTCGGCAGTACCGACATCTCCGACTCCATGCCGCACATCCTCAGCGGTGACATGCGCCTGCTGGCGGTGTTCTCCGAGGAGCGCCTGGACGAGCCGGAAATGAAGAATATTCCGACCGCCAAAGAGCAAGGCTACGACATCGTCTGGCCGGTGGTGCGTGGCTTCTACCTCGGGCCAAAAGTCAGCGATGCCGACTACGCCTGGTGGAAGGAGGCCTTCGATAAACTGCTGGCCTCCGACGAGTTCGCCAAGCTGCGTGACCAGCGCGAGCTGTTCCCGTTCGCCATGACTGGCCCGGAGCTGGACACCTACGTGAAGAAACAGGTGGCTGACTACAAAGTGCTGGCCAAAGAGTTCGGCCTGATCCAGTAAACGCCCCTCTTTTGTGTAATGCCCCTGTAGGAGCGAGCTTGCTCGCGAAGAACCCAAGGACATCCACGTGCATCCAGACAGCACGCGTTATCGTTGACGTTTTTCGCGAGCAAGCTCGCTCCTACAAGAGGGGCCTTGGAGTTTCCTATGCTCTTACAACGCATTTTTGCCGCTGTGCTGTTGCTGGCCTGTGCCGGCCTGGCACTGATGGCCTGGCCGTATCAGGCGGCGTTTTCCTACGAGCCCGTGGGGCCTCGGGCCTACCCATTGCTGATGCTCGGGCTGATGAGCCTGGCGCTGATCTACATGCTGTTCCGCCCGCAACCCACCCAGCACACCGAAGAAGAACCCGCGCTCGACCGCCAGACACTGATCAAGATCAGCATCTGCGTGGCGCTGTTGATCGTGTTTGCCGGCACCTTCGAGCCCCTGGGTTTCATCCTCAGCAGCATGCTGATCGGCATCCCCATGGCGCGCCTGTATGGCGGCCGCTGGGTGCCCAGTGTGGTGATCGTCAGCCTGATGGCCATCGGTCTTTATCTGCTGTTCGATAAAGCCATGGATGTTCCGTTGCCCCTCGGCCTGCTCGACGTTCTGGAGAACTGATATGGATACTTTCGGCTATTTGGGCCAGGGCTTCGGCGTTGCACTGTCCCCCTACAACCTGGTGACCGCCCTGTGCGGCACCTTGATCGGCACCGTGGTCGGGCTGTTGCCGGGCCTGGGCCCGATCAACGGCGTGGCGCTGTTGATCCCCATCGCGTTCGCCCTGGGCCTGCCGCCGGAATCGGCGCTGATCCTGCTGGCCGCCGTGTACCTGGGCTGCGAATACGGCGGGCGTATCAGCTCGATCCTGCTGAACATCCCGGGCGAAGCCTCCACCGTGATGACCACCCTCGACGGCTACCCGATGGCCCGCAAAGGCCTGGCCGGTGTGGCGCTGTCGTTGTCCGCGTGGAGTTCGTTCATCGGCGCGTTTATCGCCACCTGCGGCATGGTGCTGTTCGCGCCGCTGCTGGCCAAATGGGCGATTGCCTTCGGCCCGGCGGAATATTTCGTGCTGATGGTGTTCGCGATTGTCTGCCTGGGCGGCATGGCCGGTGACAAACCGTTGAAGACCTTTGTGGCGGCGCTGATCGGCCTGTTCCTTTCCGCCGTGGGCATCGACGCCAACAGCGGCGTGTACCGGTTCACCGGCGATAACATCCACCTCACCGACGGCATCCAGTTTGTGGTGTTGGTGCTGGGCTTGTTCTCCATCAGCGAGATCCTGTTGCTGCTGGAAAAAACCCACCGTGGCCAGGAAGCGGTAAAAGCCACCGGGCGGATGATGTTCAACCTGAAAGAAGCAGGTTCGGTGTTCGTGGTGAACATTCGTTGCGGCCTGCTCGGTTTCATCATGGGCGTGCTGCCCGGCGCGGGCGCGACCCTGGCCTCGGCGGTGGCCTACATGACCGAGAAACGCCTGGCCGGTGCCAGCGGCAAATTCGGCCAGGGCGACATGCGCGGCCTGGCTGCACCGGAAACCGCCATCGGCGCGTCCGCCTGCGGTGCCCTGGTACCGATGCTGACCCTCGGCGTTCCCGGGTCGGGCACCACCGCCGTGATGATCGGCGCCCTGTCGCTGTACAACATCACCCCCGGCCCGCTGCTGTTCCAACAGCAACCGGACATCGTCTGGGGCCTGATCGCCTCGTTGTTTATCGCCAACATCATGCTGGTGATCCTCAACATCCCGATGATCCGCATCTTCACGCGCATCCTCGCCGTGCCGAACTGGGCGCTGGTGCCGGTGATCGCGATCATCACCGCGATCGGTGTGTACGCGGTGCACGCCACCACCTTCGACCTGTTCCTGATGGTCGGTATCGGCATCTTCGGCTACATCCTGCGCAAGCTGGACTTCCCGCTGTCGCCGGTGCTGCTGGGCTTTATCCTCGGTGGGCTGATGGAACAAAACCTGCGCCGTGCGCTGTCGATCTCCAACGGTGCGCTGGAAATCCTGTGGTCGAGCCCGATTACCTTTGGCGTCTGGGTGCTGACCGCCATCATGCTGTTTGTACCGTTGCTGCGTATCTGGCGTAAACGTGCCCAACAGCGTCGTGCCGTGGCCGATGTCTGAGGTCATCTTTAAACATTGGTGGGGAACACCGCTGGTCGGCCTGGCCGGCGGTTACCTGGCCAGCCTGGTTGGCTGGCCTTTGCCGTACATGGTCGGCTCCTTACTGGCGATCATCCTCGTGCGTTGCCTAACGCCCTGGCAGTTAGCGGAGATTCCCGGCGGGCGCAAATGCGGCCAATGGGTGGTGGGCATCGGCATCGGCCTGCACTTCACCCCGGTGGTGATCGAACAGGTGATGAGCCACTTCGGCCTGATTTTCTTCGGGGCGCTGGTCACCAGCCTGTCGAGCGTGGTGGGCGTGTGGTTGATGCGCCGCAGTGGTGAAGACCGCGCCACCGCGTTCTTCTCGAGCATGCCGGGCGGTTCCGGGGAAATGGTCAACCTCGGCTCGCGCAATGGCGCGGTACTCAGCCGTGTCGCGGCTGGGCAAAGTCTGCGCGTGCTGGTGGTGGTGCTGTGTGTGCCGGCGATCTTCAAGTATCTGTTGGGCGGCGGTGCGCCGCAGTTTCATCCGGCGCCTGTCAGTTGGGCGTGGCTGGCGCTGCTGTTTCCACTCGGTGCACTGGTGGCCTGGGGCTGGCAGCGCTTGCGCCAGCCTAACCCGTGGTTGTTCGGCCCCTTGCTGGTCAGTGCGACGGCCAGCGTGGTGTGGGACCTGCATATCGGCCTGCCCGAAGGCGGCAGCCAGATCGGCCAGTGGTTGATCGGCAGCGGGTTGGGCTGCCACTTCAACCGGCAGTTCTTTCGTCGAGCACCGTCGTTCATGGGCCGCACCTTGATCGGCACGGCCTTGACCATGGCGTTGGCAACGTTGGCGGCGGTGGGCTTGAGCGCCCTCACCCACCTGGACCTGCGCTCGCTGACCCTGGGCATGATGCCCGGCGGGATTGCCGAGATGAGCCTTACGGCCGAGACCCTGCAACTGTCGGTGCCGTTGGTGACGGCGATGCAGGTGATGCGCTTGTTGTTTGTGCTGTTTCTGGCGGAGCCGTTGTTTCGGCATTGGAACCGTCAGCCGGAAAAAATCTAAACCTTCGGCACAGTTCAACCTGTGGGGGGCTTGTCCCTCCCACATTTGAATGTGCCTGGCCTTAGAGCGGCGGCAACCGCCACTCAATCGGCGTCTCGCCGTTCTGCTCAAGAAACTTGTTGGTGCGGCTGAAATGCCCGCACCCCAGGAACCCGCGATACGCCGACAACGGCGACGGATGCACCGACGTCAGCACCAAATGCTTGGTGGCATCGACCAGCTTCTGCTTGCCCTGGGCATGGGCGCCCCACAACAGGAACACCAAATGCGGCTGGTGTTCGCTGACCACTTCGATAATCCGATCGGTAAAGAATTGCCAGCCCTTGCCCGCATGGGCATTGGCGTTGGCGCGTTCCACGGTCATGGTGGTGTTGAGCAGCAATACGCCCTGGTCGGCCCAGCTCTGCAGGCAGCCGTGGTTGGGGATGTCGATGTTCAGGTCGCGCTTGAGCTCTTTGTAGATATTGACCAGGGACGGCGGCGCCGGCACGCCCGGTTGTACCGAGAAGCACAGGCCGTGGGCCTGGCCGGGGCCGTGGTACGGGTCCTGGCCGAGGATCACCACCTTGACCTTGTCCAGCGGCGTTGAGTTAAGCGCATTGAAGATCAGCGGGCCGGGCGGGTAGATCTCTTTGCCGGCGGCATGTTCCTGGCGCAGGAACTCGCGCAACTGGCCCATGTAGGGCTTATCGAACTCATCACGCAGGGCGTGTTTCCAGCTGGGTTCGAGTTTGATACGGTCGCCTTCGGTCATAGTTGAAATGTCTTGTAGAAAAGAATGAGGCGAACCCTAGGAAAGCCGTCCCTGCTTGTCAATTGATCTGACACACCACCGGCACTTTCCCACGAAGCGATCATACTGATCCTTCACCTTCTCGATTGAGGTCACGATGAATCTGCACTTCGAAGAACTGACCGGCAGTGGCGGCGCCCGCGTCGGCATCGCCAGCCTCGACGCTGAAAAGTCCCTCAACGCCCTCTCTTTGCCGATGATCCTGGCCCTGACAGATCGCCTGGAGGCTTGGGCCAAAGACCCGGCCATCGTCTGTGTGCTGCTGCGTGGCAACGGGCCCAAGGCGTTTTGCGCCGGGGGCGAAGTGCGCAGCCTGGCCCAAGCCTGCCGCGAGCAGCCAGGTGAAGTGCCGGCCCTGGCCGCACAGTTTTTTGCCGCGGAATACCGCCTCGACTACCGCTTGCACACTTACCCTAAGCCGCTGATCTGCTGGGGCCACGGTTACGTGCTGGGCGGAGGCATGGGCCTGCTGCAAAGCGCGGCCATACGGATTGTCACGCCGAGCAGCCGCCTGGCCATGCCCGAGATCAGCATCGGCCTGTACCCGGACGTGGGCGCCAGCTGGTTCCTGTCGCGCCTGCCCGGCAAGCTGGGCTTATTCCTTGGCCTCACCGGCGCCCATATCAACGGCCGTGACGCCCTGGACCTGGGCCTGGCCGACCGTTTCCTGCGTGACGATCAACAAGACGAGTTGCTCGATGGCTTGCTGCAACTGAACTGGCAGGAGCAGACCGCGATACAGCTCAACAGCCTTCTCAAGGCCATGGCCCAGGAAGCCGTGGCCCAGCAACCCGAGGCGCAATGGCTGCCGCGCCGGGCACAGATCGACGAATGGCTGGACGTCGGCGATGTGCGCAGCGCCTGGCGCGCCTTGAGCCCGCTGCGTGACCACGCGGACCCACTGTTCAATCGCGCCGGCAAGACATTGAGCGAAGGCTGCCCGCTGACCGCGCACCTGGTGTGGGAACAGATCCAGCGGGCCCGCCACCTGTCCCTGGCCGAGGTGTTCCAGATGGAATACACCCTGAGCCTGAACTGCTGCCGCCATCCGGAATTCAGCGAGGGGGTGCGCGCGCGGTTGATCGACAAGGACCAGAAGCCCCATTGGCATTGGCCAGACATCAATACGGTCCCGGACGCCGTGGTGCAGGCGCACTTCACCAAGGCGTGGGAAGGCCGGCACCCGCTGGCGGACTTGTCCGATTACTGAGGTTTTGCGCCCATAAAAAAGCGGCGCTTCATGCGCCGCTTGTCATACAGGCCGGTCAACGGTGACCGCCACGGCCACCTCCACGGTCATGATCACCACCGCGTCCATGCCCGCCATTGTTCCAACGATCCCCCCAGCCCTGGTTCGGGTAAGGCCGGTAACCGGCCCTTGGCCCTGACGGGTAATAGCGAGGCGCCGGCTGGTAATAACGCGGTGCCGAGTAGTAACGCGGTGCCGGAGCGTAGTAACGCGGCGACGGGTAGTAATCACGGCGATATTGATACGCCGTGCCGCCGCCATAGTAATAAGCCGGCGCCGGTGAGGTGTAGACCTCGGAACGGTAGTAGCTCTGGCCTCCATCGTAGTAGGGCACACAAGCGCAAAGGGTCAGACCGAGTAAAGCGCTGAGCAGCAGTCGTCGATACATGGCGGCCTCCTGGACCGCGGAAGAGCACCTCCAGCGACGCTGGGGGGCGGCATTCAGCTTTCACTGAATGACGAAACATCTGACATCAAAAACCGAATCTGGTGCGTTTTGGTAACAACTTGATACATCAATGCCAAGGGCAGCCACATCCCGTCAGACGCACTGCGGTATAGCACTTAACAACCCCCAGGTTTATCGATTCAGTAAATTTTTCTGGCTCGAAACTTTCCCGATTGCGATGATGTCACTATGACATCGCATAAGCCAGGGAGGCTCTAACGTGCGCCCTTCGCCACTTTCGCCGGATCCGAGCCATGAAAATCTCAACCAAACTGCTGCTTTCATTTCTATTGTGTGCACTGGTCACCCTCGGGGTCGGCCTGCTGGGTATCAAAAGCGTGGTCCGCCTCGCCAATGCATTGGAACTGACGTTCTCCAATAACCTGGTGTCCGTCAGCACCACAGCCGCCACCCTCAACAGCCTGGTCGCCCACAACCGTGGTTTGTACCGTTTGATGGATGCGAGCAACGGCGACGTATCCCAACAAGACCGCGACCGTGTACGCCAGGACATCGCCAACGAACTCAAACGCAGCCAGAGCGCCTACGCCACCTACCGCGCCACGCCCCTGGAAGACGACGAACGGGCAGCAGGCGACAAGCTCGACCAGATCTGGCCAACTTACACCAGCAGCTCCGAACGCATCATGTCGATGCTCGACAGTGGCCAGGTCGAGCAGGCCCGCGCCCAGCTCAACAGCACCAACAATGAACTGTTCCGCCAGGCGCGCGAGTTGATCCGTGTGATGATCGAGTCCAATAACCGCCAGATCAAGGAAGGCGCCCTCGCCGCCGAGGACCTTCGCAGCAGCGCATTGACCTGGATGATCAGCGGCATTGTCCTGGCCTTCATCATTGCGATTATCATCGGTGTGCTGATCACGCGCCTGATCACCCGTCCTATCGCACAAGCGGTTGAGAACGCACAGCGCATTGCCAAGGGTGACCTGACCCAAGCCATCACGACCGACCGCACCGACGAAGCCGGGCAACTGCTGATGGCGTTGTCCGATATGCAGGGCGGCCTGAAAAGCACGCTGATGGAAATCGCCAATGCCTCCGACCAGCTCGCGTCGGCAGCCGAAGAGCTGAGTGCCGTCACCGATGAAAGCACCCGTGGCCTGACCCGCCAGAACGACGAAATCCAGCAAGCGGCCACCGCCGTCAACCAGATGACCGCAGCGGTCGACGAAGTGGCGAGCAACGCCGTGTCGACCTCCGAGGCGTCGCGCCAGGCCACCGCCGAAGCCGAGGACGGCCGCCAGCAGGTGGAGCAGGCAGTGTCGGGCATGTCGTCGATGGTGGTGGAGATCAACGATTCGACCCAATCGGTCGCTGACCTCGCCAACCAGGTGCGCGAAATCGGCAAGGTGATTGATGTGATCCGCGGCATTGCCGACCAGACCAACCTGCTGGCCCTCAATGCCGCCATCGAAGCCGCCCGTGCCGGTGAGCAAGGTCGCGGTTTTGCGGTGGTGGCCGATGAGGTGCGCGCGCTGGCCCATCGCACCCAGACCTCCACGGTCGACATCGAGAAAATGATCGGTGAAGTGCAGGCAGGCGCCGATGGCGCCGTGGCCGCCATGAACAAGAGCCTGAACTGGGCCAACAACACCCAGACCCTGGCGCAAAACGCCGGCCAGGCGCTGGAGCGCATCACCGCCAGCGTGGCCAGTATCAACGAGCGCAACCTGGTGATCGCCTCGGCGTCCGAGGAACAGGCCCAGGTGGCCCGCGAAGTGGATCGCAACCTGCTCAACATTCAGGACCTGTCGACCCAGACCGCCGCCGGTGCCCACCAGACCAACGCCTCCAGCCAGGACCTGTCGCGCCTGGCCACCTCGTTCACTATGCTGGTCAGCAAGTTCCAGCTGTAAGCGCCTCATCACAGTGCGCCGGCGCACCTGCGTGGCGCACACCGCCCTCGTCTACACCCTCCTCTCCCGCTCGCCCGGCTGAACCGCCGGGCATCGAAGCCACTTGGCACGACTCTCGCTTTGTCTCTTGCGTGCAGGATTGATAACAGGTTCGCGGCACCACAATTTGCAATGGCCGACTAGGGTTCCGGCTCGCCGAAAGCGAGTGGCTGGTCCGAGAGTTGGCGACCTCCAGTTGAGGTTACACGGCGGGATAAAAGCCCGGGAGACAAGCCACCGTTCACGGTGCCGCGTTGCTCCTGCTCGCCCTTGATCAACTGGAGAAGCCCCATGCCCTCAATCCGTTTACCCGCCCTGCTCGCCGCCGTCTTTGCCGCCGTGCTGAGCGTCCAGGCCCAAGCCGCCACGAAAAACCACTTCAGCGTGTGCTGGACGATCTACGCCGGCTGGATGCCATGGGAGTACGCCGGCAGCCAAGGCATCCTCGACAAGTGGGCGAAGAAGTACGGCATCACCATCGACATGGTGCAGCTCAATGACTACGTCGAATCCATCAACCAGTACACCGCCGGCCAGTTCGACGGCTGCACCATGACCAACATGGACGCCCTGACCATCCCCGCCGCCGGTGGCGTGGACAGCACCGCGCTGGTGGTCAGCGACTTCTCCAACGGCAACGACGGCGTGGTAATCAAGGGCACCGGCAAGACCGTGGCCGACCTCAAGGGCATGAACGTCAACCTGGTGGAACTCTCGGTGTCTCACTACCTGCTGGCCCGCGCGCTGGAGTCGGCGGACTTGACGGAAAAAGACCTGAAGGTGGTCAACACCTCCGATGCCGACATCGCGGCGGCCTTCAACACCGACCAGGTCCAGGCCGTCACCACCTGGAACCCGATGCTCTCGGAGATCAAGGCCAAGCCTGGGGTGAGCCAAGTGTTCGACTCGAGCAAAGTACCCGGCGAAATCATGGACATGATGGTGGTCAACACCCAGGTCCTCAAAGACAACCCCAAGCTGGGCAAAGCGCTGACCGGCGCCTGGTTCGAAGTGGTCGCGCTGATGAACGCCAAGGGCCCCGCCAGCACCGCAGCCCTCGAACATATGGCCAAGGCCTCGGGCACTGACCTTGCGGGCTTCCAGTCGCAACTGGACACCACCCAGTTGTTCGCCACGCCCCAGGAAGCCCTGGCCTTCGCCACCAGCCCACAGTTGCCCGCCACCATGGGCAAAGTCGCCGAGTTCTCGTTTAAACACGGCCTGCTGGGTGAAGGCGCCAAGGACAGCAGCGCCGTGGGCATGCGCTTCGCCAATGGTGTGACCAGCGGCGACAAGGCCAACCTCAAGCTGCAGTTCGACCCCAGCTACGTACAGATGGCCGCCGACGGCAAGCTGTAAGAGGACCCGGCCATGCGCCTGATCAACCGTCACCCGGACCGTTCCAGCCGCCTGTTGCTGGTGCTGCTGCCGTTCGCCCTGCTGCTGTTCGCCTACTTCGTGGGCTCGGCCGAGCGCCTGGCGGACAACCCCAACGACAAGCTGCTGCCCGGTGCCGGGCAAATGCTTGACGCGGTAAAGCGCCTGGCCTTCAACGCCGACACCCGCACCGGCGAATACGTGCTGTGGCAGGACAGCGCTGCCAGCCTGCGGCGCCTCGCCATCGGTCTGGGGATCAGCGCCCTCGCCGGCCTGTGCCTGGGGATCGCCGCCGGCACGCTGCCGCTGTTTGGCGCGCCGTTGTCACCGTTGCTGACGGTGCTGTCGATGGTGCCGCCGCTGGCGATCCTGCCGATTCTGTTCATCGTGTTCGGGCTGGGGGAATTGTCCAAGGTGATGCTGATCGTCATCGGCGTCACCCCCTGCCTGGCCCGAGACCTGGAACAGCGCGCGCGGGAAATTCCGCTCGAGCTGCTGGTGAAGGCGCAGACCCTCGGCGCCTCCACCTGGACCCTGATGCTGCGTGTGGTATTGCCGCAATTGCTGCCGCGCCTGTTGATCTCGCTGCGGCTGATGCTCGGCTCGGCGTGGTTGTTTTTGATCGCCGCCGAAGCCATCGCCTCCACCGACGGTTTGGGCTACCGGATCTTCCTGGTACGACGCTACCTGGCGATGGACGTGATCCTGCCTTACGTGGTGTGGATCACGCTGCTGGCGTGGCTGATGGACTGGGGCCTCAAGGCCCTGACCCGGCGTGCGTTCCCCTGGTACGAAGGAGCGCGGGCATGAGCTTTATCAGCGTCAATAATGTGTGGCAGCGCTATGGCGATCAGGTGGTGCTCGAAGGCCTCAACCTGCACGTCGCCGAGGGTGAGTTTTGCACGCTGGTGGGTACGTCCGGGTGTGGCAAGTCGACCTTCCTGCGCCTGCTGCTGGGCCAGGAAACTGCGAGCAAGGGCCAGATCCTGCTGGACGGCCAGGCCCTCGCCGCCGAGCCGGATGCCAGCCGTGGCGTGGTGTTCCAGCGCTATTCGGTGTTCCCACATCTGACTGTGCTCGACAACGTCGCCCTCGGCCTGGAACTGCCACATTCTCGCCTGCTGGGCCGGCTGTTCGGTAAAGCCAGGAAGGACGCCCGCGAACAGGCTGCCGCGCTGCTGCACAAGGTCGGCCTCGGCCACGCCCTGGACAAGTACCCCGCGCAGCTCTCCGGCGGCATGCAACAACGCCTGGCCATCGCCCAGGCCCTGATCATGAAACCCCGCGTGTTGCTGCTGGACGAACCCTTCGGCGCCCTCGACCCGGGCATTCGCAAAGACATGCACCAGCTGCTGCTGGAACTGTGGCGCGAAACCCGGCTGACGGTGTTCATGGTCACCCATGACCTGAGCGAAGGCTTCAGCCTCGGCACGCGCCTGCTGGTGTTCGACAAGGTTCGCGTCGATCCCCACGCCCCCGGCGCCTATGGCGCGCGCATCACCTACGACATCCCTTTGAACAGCGAACGCCGCAAGGCGCTCGCCGCCGAACTTGGAGCCACGTCCAAATGACCGATTCCACCCAACTGTTCCCACCCTTCGCCGAAGAAATGCTGCCCGGCGGCGGCCACCGCTCGTTCGTGCTCAAGCGCGGCCAACTGCTGCGCCTGACCGACCTGCGCGGCGGCGCCAACGTCAGCCTGACCCTGCTCAACGCCAACGAAAAAACCGAGCGCCTGAACCTGCCCGACAGCCTCAAATGCCAACACACCGCCAAGCTCACCACCGGCCATTGCCTGTACTCGGACATGGGCCGCGTACTGGCCGCGATCACCGCCGACACCTGCGGCTGGAGCGACAGCATCGGCGGTGTGCTGTGCGCCGCCGAAGTCGCCGAGAAGTACGGCCAGGGCCGCTATCAGGAACTGCGCAACGGCTTCTTCCGCAACGGCACCGACAACCTGCTTGTGGAGTTGGGCAAGTGGGGGCTGGGCCTGTCCGACCTGCTGATGACCCTCAACCTGTTCAGCAAAGTCGCGGTGGATGGCGACGGTGGCCTGCACTTTGTAGCTGGTAATTCCAGGGCCGGCGACTACATCGAGCTCTACGCGCCGATGGACACCCTGGTGGTGCTCACCGCGCTGCAACACCCCATGGACCCGAACCCGCACTACGCGCCGCAACCGCTGAAACTGAGCTGGATGAACGCCGACAAAAGCGTCGCCGAACACTGCCGCACCTCGCGCCCGGAAAACGAGCGCGGCTTTATCAACACCGACCGCCTGTTCGCCTGAGGAGCTGCCATGTCTATCGCACTGAAACAACCGGACGCGGCCGTGTACCGCGCAACCATCCCCGCCGGCGAGCCGTGGCTGATGGAGGTCAAGGCCGGGCAGACCCTGCGCATCCTCGACCTGGAGGGCAACCAGGCCGTCGACACGTTGTTCTACAGCGTGAAAAACCCGCGTGAACGCTACGACGTGCAGCGCACGTTGCGCCGGCAGAACAGCGTGTACCTGGGCACCGGCAGCGTGCTGTATTCCAACCTCGGCCAGCCGATGCTGACCATCGTCGATGACACCTGCGGGCGCCACGATACCCTCGGCGGCGCCTGCGCCCAAGAGAGCAACACCGTGCGCTACGCCCTGGAAAAACGCTACATGCACAGCTGCCGCGACAACTACCTGCGCGCCTGTGCCCACGACGGCCGCCTGGGCAAAGGCGACATCGGGCCGAACATCAATTTCTTCATGAATGTGCCGGTGACGGCCGACGGCGGGCTGACCTTCGAAGACGGCATTTCCGCCCCCGGCAAGTACGTCGACCTGCGCGCCGAGATGGATGTGATCGTGCTGATCTCCAACTGCCCGCAGTTGAACAACCCATGCAACGCCTACAACCCCACCCCTGCGGAGCTGCTGGTATGGAACTGAAACTCAAGCGCCTGCGCCGTTGGCTGTTTGCCCTGTGCCAATCCCGAGCCGGGCAGTGCATCCGCAAACAATAGCGCGCCAATGTGGGATCCACACTGACTGCACGCACTGCGGACGACCGCAGTGCTCCCCCACTTTGCGGGACGGCCCGCAGGGTTTTGCCATGTTCGAAAAACTGTTGATCGCCAACCGTGGCGCCATCGCCTGCCGCATCCTGCGCACCTTGCGCGAGCTGCAGGTCAAGGGCATCGCCGTGTACGCCGAGGCCGATGCGGCGAGCCTGCATATCCAGCAAGCCGACGAGGCCTACAGCCTCGGTGAAGGCGCAGCGGCCGGTACGTACCTGGCGGTGGACAAAATCCTCGCCACCGCCAAGGCCTGTGGGGCCAAGGCGATCCACCCCGGCTACGGTTTCCTGTCGGAGAACGCAGCGTTTGCCGAAGCCTGTGAAAACGCGGGCATCGCCTTTGTCGGGCCGACGCCGCAACAGCTGCGGGTATTTGGCCTCAAGCACACCGCCCGCGCCCTGGCCAAGCAACACGGGCTTGCGCTGCTGGAAGGCACCGAACTGCTCGACAGCCTCGCCTGCGCGTTGCTGGCCGCCGACGTCGTGAGCTACCCGGTGATGCTCAAAAGCACCGCCGGTGGCGGCGGTATCGGCATGCGCGTGTGCCGCAGCAGCGTTGAGTTGAGCGAGTCCTTCGAGACGGTCAAACGCCTGGGGCAGAACAATTTCAGCGATGCCGGCGTGTTTATCGAGAAGTACATCGAGCACGCTCGCCACCTGGAAGTGCAGGTGTTCGGCGACGGCGCCGGTGAAGTGATCGCCCTCGGCGTGCGCGACTGCTCGGTGCAACGGCGCAACCAGAAAGTCCTCGAAGAAACCCCGGCGCCGAACCTGCCCGAAGGCATGGCCGAGGCCCTGTGCGCCGCCGCCATCACCTTGGCCAAGGCCGTGAACTACCGCAGCGCCGGCACCGTGGAATTTATCTATGACAGTGCTGGCGGGCGCTTCTACTTCCTCGAAGTGAACACACGCTTGCAGGTGGAACACGGCGTCACCGAGCAGGTGTGGGGCGTGGACCTGGTGCGCTGGATGGTGCAACTGGCGGCCGGGGAAATGCCGCCGCTGAACACACTCGAGTTAACCCCCCGGGGCCACGCGATCCAGGCGCGCTTGTATGCCGAAGACCCGGGCCGCGATTTCCAGCCGAGTCCCGGCTTGCTGACCTGTGTGGATTTCCCGCTGGCCGAAGGCCTGCGGATCGACACCTGGGTGGAAGCCGGTTGCGAGATCCCGCCGTACTTCGACCCGATGATCGCCAAGCTCATCACGTGGGCGCCCACCCGCGAACAGGCGCGCCTGGATCTGCACCGGGCGTTGAGTGACAGTCGGTTGTACGGCGTGGAAACCAACCGCGATTACCTGCGCCAAATCCTGCTGGCCGCGCCCTTTGCCAATGGCCGGCCGTGGACGCGGTGCCTGGAAGACCTGGTCTACGTGGCCGACACGTTTGAAGTGATCAGCGCGGGCACGCAAACCAGTGTGCAGGACTATCCCGGCCGCCTCGGCTACTGGGCCGTGGGTGTGCCGCCGTCGGGGCCGATGGACAGCCGCTCGCTGCGCCTGGGCAATCGCCTGCTGGGCAACGACGAGGGAGCAGCGGCGCTGGAAATCACCCTGAGCGGGCCGCTGCTACGCTTCAATTGCGCGGCGGTGGTCGCCGTGACCGGTGCTGAAATCCCGCTGCGGTTGAATGATCGAGCCGTGCCGATGAACACCGCGCTATTGATTGAGGCCGGGTCGGTCCTGAGCCTGGGCACCCTCGCCGGCGCCGGGGCGCGCAGTTACCTGTGCCTGCGTGGCGGGCTGCAAGTGCCGGACTACCTGGGCAGCAAAAGCACCTTCACCCTCGGCCAGTTTGGCGGGCATGGCGGGCGCGCCTTGCGGGCGGGCGATGTGTTGCATCTGTTGCCGTTGGAAGACCGGAACGCCGGGCAACAATCAGTCGCTGAACCGCTGCCGGAGGTCCGCACACTGCGGGTGATTTATGGCCCCCACGGCGCGCCGGAATACTTCCTGCCGGCGTATATCGACACGTTCTTCGCCACGCAGTGGGAAGTGCATTTCAACTCCAGCCGCACCGGTGTTCGGCTGATCGGGCCGAAGCCATTGTGGGCGCGTACCGATGGCGGTGAAGCGGGGTTGCATCCATCGAACATCCATGACAACCCCTATGCCATCGGCGCGGTGGATTTCACCGGGGACATGCCAGTGATCCTCGGGCCGGATGGGCCAAGCCTGGGCGGTTTTGTGTGCCCGGTGACGGTGATCGAGGCAGACCTTTGGCAACTCGGCCAGCTCAAGGCCGGTGACAAGATTCGCTTTGAACCGGTGGACCTCAAGACCGCCCGCGACCTTGCCCTGAACTGGGATCAAAAGAATGCCGAAACCCTGTGGGAGCAGAGCTTGCTCGCGATGGGACCAACTCGGTCCGTCGCCGGCATCGAGCAATTGGCATCCCCCATCATCCTGGACATCGGCCACGCCGACACCCGCCTGGTCGCGCGCCTCGCCGGCGACACCCACCTGCTGCTGGAAATCGGCGCGCCGGAGCTGGACCTGGTGCTGCGCTTTCGCGCCCATGCCCTGATGCAGGCCCTGGAAACCCGAGCATTGAAGGGCGTGATCGACCTGACGCCCGGGATCCGCTCGCTGCAGATCCACTACCAGCCCGAACAACTGCCCCTGGCCGACCTGCTGGCACTGATCAGCCACGAGTGGACCGCCGTGTGCACCCGGCAAAACCTGCAAGTGCCCTCGCGCATCGTGCACCTGCCGCTGTCCTGGGACGACCCGGCATGCCAGCTGGCCATCGAAAAATACATGACCACCGTGCGCAAGGACGCCCCGTGGTGCCCGAGCAACCTGGAGTTCATCCGTCGCATCAACGACCTGGCCAACCTCGATGAGGTGCGCCACACCGTGTTCGACGCCAGCTACCTGGTAATGGGCCTGGGCGACGTCTACCTCGGCGCGCCGGTGGCCACGCCGCTGGACCCGCGTCATCGGCTGGTGACCACCAAATACAACCCGGCCCGCACCTGGACCGCCGAAAATTCGGTGGGCATCGGCGGCGCGTATTTGTGCGTGTACGGCATGGAAGGGCCCGGCGGTTATCAGTTTGTCGGGCGCACCTTGCAGATGTGGAACCGCTATCGCGAAGTGGCGGCGTTTGACGGCAAGCCGTGGCTGCTGCGCTTCTTCGATCAGATTCGGTTCTATCCCGTGAGCGCGGATGAGCTGGTACGGATTCGTCGGGATTTCCCCCTGGGACGCTTCGAGCTGGATATCGAGGAGAGCACCCTGAACCTGGCGGATTACCAGGCATTTCTTGCGCGGGAAGCCTCGGGGATCAGTGCTTTTCGTGAACAACAGCAACAGGCCTTCAATGCCGAGCGCGAACGCTGGATCGCCAGCGGCCAGGCGCATTTCGACAGCGAAGAGCTCGCGGCGCCAGCGGCGCAAGACACGCTGCTCAAGGCCAATGAATACAGCATCGACAGCCCTATCGCCGGCAACCTCTGGCAGGTGCCGGTGGCCGTGGGTGCACGTGTTGCCGCCGGGGATGTGCTGGTGATTCTGGAGTCGATGAAAATGGAGATCCCGGTGCTGGCGCCCTTTGCCGGGGTGGTGCGGGAAATCCCGGTGCAGCCGGGCAGCGGCATTGGCGCCGGCCAACGGGTCGTGGTGCTGGAACGGGACTGACCGGCGCTGTATCGTGCAGGGACTTCCGAGACCCTGCCCCAGCGACCATGACCACGCCAACCCTTTGCCCCGCCTGCGGTGCCCGCAACGATTGCACCCTGGCCGACCCACGCACCGCCGACCAGCCGTGCTGGTGCTACAGCGTCACCATCAACCCGGCGGTGCTTGAAGCGCTGCCCGATGCATTGCGCAACACAGCCTGCCTGTGCCCGCGCTGTGCTCAGGTGGATGAGCAGCTTCGCAATGCGCGTTGACCGTTTCCTCAGCAACCTGCCGCGTTTCAATCGCCAACAAGTGCGCGTGTTGCTGGTGGAGCGGCGGGTGACGGTGGATGGCGTGGCAGTCAACGACCCGCATCATGAAGTGCGCGAATTCAGCCGCGTGTGCGTGGACGATGACGTGCTGCAGTTGGGTAAAGCGGCGCGCTATTTCATGCTGCACAAACCCCAGGGCTGCGTCAGCGCGACCTCGGACCCACAACACCCGACTGTCCTGGACCTGCTGGATGAGCCGGACAAAGGCGAGCTGCATATCGCCGGCCGCCTGGATTTCAACACCACCGGCCTGATGCTGATCACCAACGACGGCCAGTGGTCGCGGCGCCTGACGCAACCGCAGACCAAGTTGCCCAAGGTCTATCGGGTAGAGACGGAGCAGGACATCGGCCCCGAATACGCGGCAACCTTTGCAGCGGGCCTTTATTTCGCCTTTGAAGACCTGACCACGCAACCGGCCGAGCTGGAGCTGCTGGGGCCACGCCTGGCACGACTGAGCATCACCGAAGGCCGCTATCACCAGGTGAAGCGCATGTTCGGGCACTTCAACAACAAAGTGATCGGCCTGCACCGTGAGCGAATGGGCCCATTGGGCTTGGATGCGGCCCTGGCGCCCGGCAAGTACCGGGCGCTGTCCGAGGAAGAAATCCGACAGGTCTGACGACCGTTCGGCCGGTGATGGCAAAAACCCATTTGTGTGACTTGCGGCATCCCCGGTCTACTGCTTGAATCAAACCGTCAGCCAAATTATGACTGACGAGTCGCCTATAACCTCCAAGAAACACCTTGCCCCGCCCGCGCTTGATCCACGGGCCTCCCAGGCAAACAGCCCGCCCTAACAACAGCCGTCGGCCAGCCGTCATCGGACCGACATGGGCTCTCATCTTCCAGGCGTATGCCTACCTGTCACAAAGCTCGTGCAGAGTGATCTGCGCGCCCTACCCGCTTGCCAGGAGTCTTACGACATGAGGCCAGAAATCGCTGTGTTGGATATACAGGGTCAGTATCGGGTTTACACGGAGTTCTACCGCGCGGATGCTGCTGAAAAGACCATCATCCTGGTCAACGGCTCGCTGGCCACCACGGCCTCCTTCGCCCAAACCGTGAAAAGCCTGTACCCGCAATTCAATGTGGTTTTGTACGACCAGCCCTACGCCGGTCGCTCCAAAATCCATAACCGTCATGAGCAAATGCTGACGAAGGAAGTCGAAGGCCAGATCCTCCTGGAGCTGATCGACCACTTCGCCGCCGAGCACGTGCTGTCCTTCTCCTGGGGCGGCGCCGCCACCCTGGTGGCCCTCGCCCAGCGGCCACGGCGTGTGGAAAAGGCGGTGATCAGCTCGTTCTCGCCAGTGATCAACGCGCCAATGCGCGACTACCTCGAGCGTGGCGTCGACTACCTCGGCAACCTCGACCGCGACCGCGTCGGGCACTTGATCAACAGCACCATCGGCAAACACCTGCCGTCGCTGTTCAAGCGTTTCAACTACAAGCATGTGAGCAGCCTGGCCGAGCACGAATACGGGCAGATGCATTTTCACATCAGCCAGGTACTGCACAACGACCGCCTGTGCTACCTCAAGGCCGCGCGGCAGATCGATGTGCCGGTGCTGTTTCTGAACGGCGAATGGGACGAATACACCAGCGCCGAAGACGCCAGGCAGTTCGGGCAGTACGTGACGAAGAGCAGCTTCAGCACCATCCAGGCGACGGGGCATTTCCTGGATATGGAGCACAAGGCCGCCTGCCGGGACAGCCGGGACGCGGTGGTGGGCTTTTTGAAACCGGAACGGCAGGCCAGCCGATTGCGTTATCACCAGGGCCAGACGCAGCATGCATTCGCCATCTGAAATGAAGGCTTGCCGTGGCGAACGGACCTGCTCGCCACGGCAAGCTGCACAAATTCCGAAGAAAAACTTCAAATCCCGGCGCACATCTGGTACAAAGTCAGCCGCTCTGAGCGGGTGTCGTATAATGGCATTACTCCAGCTTCCCAAGCTGATAACGAGGGTTCGATTCCCTTCACCCGCTCCACTCAGACATAGATTCCACGCCGGCAGGGTTTTGGCGGGGATGCATAAAAAAACCGGTCCTTGGTGGCCGGTTTTTTTATGGGTGGGATTTGAGATTCAAAAATAGAGTGCGCACAAACCTGTACAAATTTTATTTATTGTACAAGTATCATGCTTCGAGCGGCGGCACTTCGCCCCGCACCTTCGAAGAGCCAGGCCATGACACGTCTACTGTTTTCACTGTTGCTGGTCGTGAGCTTGGCCAGTTGCAGCAACGTTGAGGTCGACCACTACGCCGACCAGCAACCGAAACTGGACCTGGAGCGCTTCTTCAGTAAACCCGTGAAAGCCTGGGGCATCTTCCAGAAGCGTTCGGGGGAAGTGGCCAAGCGCTTTGAGGTCGATATCGCCAGCCGGCGCGAGGGCGACGCGTTGATTCTGGATGAGCGTTTCTTGTACAGCGATGGCACGCGTCAGCAACGGGTGTGGACACTGACGCCGGACGGCCCAGGGCGCTGGCGCGGACGAGCCGGGGATGTGGTGGGCGAGGCGATCGGCGAAGTGGCGGGTAATGCGCTGCGTTGGCGCTACCGGCTCAATCTGCCGGTGGATGGCTCGGTGTACGAAGTCAGCTTTGACGATTGGATGTACCTGATGGACGAGGACACCTTGATCAACCGCTCGAGCATGTCCAAGTTCGGTGTCGAGTGGGGTCAGGTCACCTTGTTCTTTCGTCGCCAATGAGCCCCAAGCGAGGGTCAATCATGAATATGCAAATGCTGGCCGAGCTGGCCGGGAAAGGCGAAATACGTGAGCTGGAGTTGCTGTCCCTGGAGGGCGGTTTCTATATCGCTCGCGTCAGGCTGGAGCACGTCGAGGCGACGTTACTGGACGATCACGGCAAGCCGATGCGCATCGGGTCCACCACGCATTTACGCGACCTGTTGCAGCGGGTTCCGCCGTTTCCTTGCGTACTGGTGCAACACTGCGTTCACGATGAAATGTGCGGTACGCGTGAAGGGCCTATCGGTGCGTTGCGCATTCCGTTTTCGCTGGCGGCGACACTGTAAATCCTGGCTCCCCTCCCCCGTGGTATGGGCGGCCTGGGAAGGCAAGCCTTTTCACCGTACGGGTGACCTACGCGGCTCGGTCCACGCGGTCCTGAACAGCCTCGACCAGCAGCAGGCCCAGTTCAATCATTTGCTGAATGGCCAGGGCCAGGTAGCGCTGTTGAGAGGGCAGGCTTTCGACGAACTCGTGGGTCATGGCACCTGCACCGGCGATGGTTTCGTAGGCGTTGGCGAGCAGCGCTTGAGTGTCGATTTCGGGACGGACGCTGAACAGTTTTACGGATGGATTGCATGAGTCAGTACACATCTGTTGATCCTCGTTAGGGACCGCATACCAGAGCTACTAAACAATGGGTGGCGGCTGTACGCAGGTTAGTAGACCGGCGAATCAACGAAACCGGCGCGCCCGAAGACGCCCTGCGTGCAGCCACCATAAGAGCAGCTGTACGCCGTTGATCGTATCGGGCTACTAAACCCGACCGCTGATGGGCAGCGGCTGACGAACCTTAAAGAGGTCGCCCAAGACGCACAACTCGGACGAGTCTGATCGTTGTGTAGGCAATGCCGCAAGGTTCAACTCTACGTTCTGACACCTCACTTTTCCTCCCCCCTCTGCACCACCCACGCCAACGGCAACGTCACACCCAACATCCCCGCCAACACCATCACCGCCACCGGCACGCCCAGCACATCCCCCACTGCACCAAACACCACCGGCGCCAACGCGCCACCGCCAATCGTGCCGGTGTAGAACAGCGCAAACGCCTGCTCGCGCTTGCCCGCGCCGGCAAGGTCGGGCACGGCGCCGTACAGCACCGAGGAGGTGCCATTCAGTACCAGCCCCAACAGCGGCAGCATCACCATCAACCCGCTGAGCGGCAGGTACACCGCCGCGACGATCAGCACTGCAGTGCTGGTTTCCGTGATCCACACGGTCTTCATCATGCCGATGCGTGCGCCGAGGTAGCCGCAGAACAATTTGCCGAAGGCACCACCGATGAACAGCAAGGTCAGGGCGAGGCCGATGCCAGCAGTACCGGCGCCTTTGGCTTGCAGCAGGAACGGCAGGAAAGTAAAAAATCCCATGCGCACGGCGCTGTCGAGGGTGCCGGTGAGGATCAGCGCGCGCAGGCCCGTGGCGGAGCCGCTACCCCTGAGGAACTCGGCTTTTTTTGTGGCGGTGGATTCGGATGCTTGAGCAGGAATCAGCCACCACAACAGCCCCGCCGCCGCCAGGCCAAGCAGGCCCAGCAACGTGGCACTGGCCCGCCAACTGATGACGGTGAGCAGCAGCCCGACCAGACCAGGAATCAGGGTTTTGCCGATATCGCCGGAGAAGTTGTACTGGGACAGCGCCTGCTTGATCCCACCGCCGTCCTCGTAAGCGTCGGTGATCATCGACGAGGCCAATGGGTGCTGGGTGCTGGCGCCCAGGCCGCCGAGCAGCAGCGCCACCAGCAACACGCTCAGCCCTGTCGCCTGGCCCACCAACAGGTAGGCGACACCCGCCAACGCCGTGCCGCCCACCAGCATCGGTGTGCGGCCCCAGCGTCTGGCGGCGCGGCTGGCCAGCAATTGGAACACAGCCATCATCCCGGAATAGGCACCCCGCAGAAGGCCGATCTGGGCGTAGGACAAGCCGAACTGAGCCTGCCAGACAGGCAGCAAAACGTAGATCACATCAGTGAGCCCATCATGCACGGCATGGGCGCTGCAACCGGCGAACAAGGCGCGACGGCGCGTCGATGATTCGGGCGAAGGCACAGCGACGGTGTCGTTCATGGTGCAGGAATCAGCTCAGGTTTAAGGGGCTTCCAGCCGGTCAAGGCGATCAACAAGGTCAGCAGCTGGAAACCGATGATCAGCACCACGCACCCGACCCAGCCCCAGCGCTCCCAGATCAGCGCCGGGACAATGGCGCCGCCACTGCCGCCCAGGTAATAACAGGTGAGATACACCCCGACAGCACCCGTCTTGTTATCGCCCGCGGTAGCGGTGATAAACCCATTGGCGGCCGCCTGGGCGAGGAACACACCGGTGGAACTGAACGCCAGGCCGACTACGATGCACCAGAGGGAGGGCATCAGGGTCAACGCCGAACCACTGACGCCCAGCACGGCGGCGACACCCAGCAGTTGGGCATGGGGCCGGGCTTTGCTGAGGCGTCCAGCGATGGGGATCACGATCAACGCCAACAGGAACACCATATAGAGCGTCCCCAACGCTGCAGGCCCAAGGTTGAACGGCGGCAGGCCCAAGTACAAACCTGCGTAGGTAAACGCCGCGACTTGCGAAAACAACACGCAGAAACCTACGGCGTATGCGGCCAACAGCGGCCTGCGAAATACACCTGACGAGGAGGCTTTAACCTGCACGGTCCGCGGGCGGTTGGCCGGCAACAGAAACTGGATGAATCCGCCGACCATCAAGCTCAACACCGCGAGCACTTCAAAGGCCTCACGCCAGCCCACATACTCGGTCATGACTCCGGTGACGAAGCGCCCGGCGAACCCGCCCAACACGGTGCCCGCGACGTAGAGACTCGTCACCTCCGTGACCGTGCCGCCGCTCCAGCGGTCGCCGATGTAGGCCACACTGGTGGCGAACAGCACCGGGATCAGCATGCCCTCGACAAAGCGCCACACCAGCACTTCGGCAAAGCTGTCGGCATAAGCGGTCATCAATGCCGGCACCGCCAGCAGCACAGCGGCCACCGAGATCACCGTGCGTTGTGCAAAACGTCCGGTCAGGCGACTGACGAAAGGTGCCGTGATCGCCACCGCCAGGGTGGTGACGGTGATGCTCCAGCCCGCCTCCTTGGCACTGATATGAAAGTGCGCGGCGAACGTCTGGAGGATGCTTTGGGTCGCATAGAGGTTGAGAAACGCCGCGCAGCCACACAGGAACAGGGCAAGGCGGGCACAATGCAGGCGCAGTTTCATGAAACCTCTCGTTTTATTTTGAAAGGTCTTTATAGAATGGCCGGCAGGTCTTGAACCAATACCGAATTCCGACCGATTGATACCCAAGGATCAGGATGCTCGACCTACGCAAGCTGCGTTACTTTCTGACCGTCGCCGAAGAATTGCATTTCGGTCGCGCCGCCCTGCGCCTGCACCTGGCCCAGCCGCCTTTGACCCGGCATATTTCAGCGCTGGAGGCAGAGTTGGGTTTCAAGCTGTTCGATCGCACCAGCCGCACCGTGACCCTCACCGCACAGGGACGCTCGTTCTTGCCCTATGCACGTGGCGTGTTGGAACAGGTGGAGTTGGCTCAGGTGATTGCCGGGAAGTTGGCAGCAGGGACAGCGGGTCAACTGGCCTTGGGCTACGTCAGCTCGATTGCCCTGTCGGACCTGTTCAGCCAATCGATCCAGGCCTTCGCCCAACGCTTTCCCGATGTGCAACTGACCCTGGTGGAATGCGCCTCCGGCAGTCTCGGTGCGCAAGTGGCCGATGGACGGCTGGATATTGGGTTGAGCCGGCTGTTGCCACAAAACGACGCAGTGCAAGCGCTGTCGTTGGGCGAGGAACCCTTGGTGGCAGCGGTGTCGAGTGACAGCCCGTTGGCCAGCCTGGCCGACATCAGCCTGGCGCAGCTCAGTGCCTATCCTTTGATTCTGTTTCCAGCCGATTACGGCTCGGGGCTGAACCAGTCCATCGAGCAGCTTTACCGCCACCATGGCGTGCCCCTGCATGCCGGGCCGACCGGACGGCAGATCACTTCGATCATTGCACTGGTGGCCGCCGGGCAAGGGGTGGCGCTGGTACCGGCCTGTACCCGGAGTTTGATGAACAAGGGCGTGACTTATCGGCCTTTGGTGGAGGCGGATGCGTGTGCGCAGTTGTTGGTGTTGACGCCGACCGAAAGACACAGTGTGTTGATTGACGCGTTTCTTGCCGTTATCGAAGAGGCATTACACATCCGGCAATGACCCGAAAAACCCCGCAATATCTCCCCGCTGCGCCGATCCCACTCGCTCTTACACTGCATTCACCACCTGCCGAAATGCCAGTCATCGAAGACCGGTAGGTAGAGTGTTGATAATTTATTTTCAGTGGTTATAGTCACCACCAACACACACCACAAGGAGGTGCTGTGGATAGCCGATACTTGATAGGTCACATCGTCGCAGACGGCTGGTACCTGGTGCGCATCAGAGGCAGTCATCACCACTTCAAGCACCCGACGAAGCCTGGCTTGGTGACGATCCCCCATCCAAAGAAAGACCTGTTGGACAAGACCGCCAAGAGCATTTTGAAACAAGCTCTGTTGAGTTAATCGTCCCTGGAGAACAACGAACATGCTGTACCCCATCGCAATTTCAACTGGTGACCACGATCACGCCTGGGGCGTGGAAGTCCCGGATATTCCCGGTTGCTACTCTGCCGGTGACGATCTGGACGACGCCATGGCCATGGCGCGCGAAGCCATCGAAGGGCACTTCGAAATCCTCGCGGAAGACGGCGCGCCGATCCCGAGCGCCCAGAAGGTCACCGTGCATGCCGCCAACCCTCAGTACGCCGGCTGCACTTGGGCGGTTGTAGACATCGATGTCACCAAGTACCTGGGCAAGGCGCAAAAACTCAACATCACATTGCCGGGCTACTTGCTCAACCGCATCGATGAATATGTACTGCACCACCCGGAGGAAAAAAGCCGCTCCGGCTTCCTCGCGTCGGCGGCGCTCAAGGTGCTGCAACAGGATCGGTAGCTGCAACGGGAGCAAAGTCTGAATGCGGCACTGCATCCATAGCGTGATGATGTCGCTTCATTGAGCTTGCGACCCCAGGGTTATTGCCATGATTGAACCCAAACAACCCACATCCACACCTGTACTGCGCCAAGTGCTCGGCTGGGTGCTGGTGTTGCCACTGCTGGTCGCGCTGGTGCGGCTTCCGTATCCCTTGGGGCTGGGGCTGGCGCTCGGATCAATCGCCGCGTCCGTCTACGGCGTAGGGTTTGCCAGGCGCCATGCCAGCCGAGGCGTGACCGTATTCGCTGCAATCGTCACGCTGTTCAATCTGATTTCCCTGGTCGCCATCGGGGAGGCCTCAGTCATCATGGGGCTCTACAGGATTTCCTGGTTCTACTGGTACCCGTACTATTCCAACTGGGTTTACTGGAATGTCCAGGGCCAGTAAGAATTCCACCGCAAGAAACGTAGTGTTCAGTCCGGCGGATGGCAATACCGTAGGCCTGTAGCGTTTAACAACTGCCCCTCGAGGAGCCCGCTCATGCCTTACGAATACAAGCTCATGCCTTCCCCTGTCGGTGAGCTCACCCTGGTGGCGCGCGATGGCAAGCTCAGTGCCATCCTGTGGGAAGTCGAGCGCGCCAACCGTGTGCGCCTGGGTCAATTGCACGAAGCCAACGACAGCCCGGTGCTGTTGGAAACCGAGCGCCAGTTGAAGGAGTACTTTGCGGGGACTCGCCACACATTCGACCTGGAACTGGATTTCACCGGTACCGCCTTTCAGAAGCAGGTCTGGCAGGCGCTGCTGACTATTCCTTTTGGCGAAACCCGCAGCTACAGCCAGATCGCCCGGCAGATCGGCAACCCGAAAGCCGTACGTGCCGTGGGCGCTGCCAATGGGCGCAATCCTATCTCGATCATTGCGCCGTGCCATCGAGTGATTGGTGCCTCGGGCACCTTGACCGGGTTTGCCGGAGGACTCGACGCCAAGCAGTATCTGTTGACGCTTGAGGATCGCAGCCAGGTGAAAATGAGCTTCTGATCAGGCGATTGCAACCGGCCCCCGAGTAAAAGCCTGGTAATCGAATAAGCCTTCGAAACCCAGCTTGCGATACAGCGAGATCCCCTCCATCGTCGCTTCAAGAAAACAGCGCCGGGCCCCCAGGCTTGCAGCGTGAAGAAGGGCGGCTTGAAGCAATCGTGTGCCATAACCTCTTGCGCGAAAATCCACGAGCGTGCCGAAATCGCTAAGCCGTGCCTCCCCATTCCACATGGATAAAGTCAACGAACACCTCACCTGCCCCTCGGTGGAAAGGATGAAGTGGTGAAGCGATTGGCCCGCTTCAAGAGCCCGCTGGTGCCGGGCTTGATAACGTGCAACACCCTCGGGCGCCATCGAAAACGCATTGCCAAGGGGAACTGCCCAGTGGGCCAGGTTCCGAGTCAAGCTGATCTGCACCGAGCGGTCATCCGTAGATGAAACAAAGCCCGACAGATCGAGGACCATCGCAGTGGTCTTTTCGGCAGGCTGAAAACCCAGCCCGATGAGGGCCTCGGCTACCGCACCGACCTTTTCCTCATGAATCACGACGCGCGTATCCAGAAAGATACGACGAAGCAGGTCCAGGGGCGCTGCCATAGCCCCCCCCATCGGGGCACTGCCGACTCGTATAAACAGCAGGTTCCACGGGTCGAAATATTCGCCGGTAAAGTAAGCGTTGATACAAGCGTTGTAGCGGCGATGCAGCGAGCAAGTCGCGGCGAAATAATGATCTTCGGTCTGGTGATAAAGCGAAGGCAGGTCGCAGGCGGTATCAGCGTGCATGGGAATTTCCGCATAAAAACCCAGTCTTGCGCCTATCGCTGCAGAGCGCCGTAGGCTCACTCCTAAGAACCCTGCAGAAAACGCACAATGTTGTTCACACCCTAAGTTGTAAAAAGAAATTTCAGAGCGTGCCTGTGGTCAGTATTTTCATCACTCACCTTTAAGGAAAACGGTCATGAAATTCTCTGCAGTCTCACAATCCCTGTCCCGTTGGGCAGGCAGTGCCCGGACGTTCTATGCGGCGGTCGCGTTGATTTTCCTGTGGAGCTTGAGCGGTCCGTACTTCCACTACAACGACACCTGGCAGTTGATCATCAACACTTCGACCACCATCATCACCTTCCTGATGGTGTTCCTGATCCAGAACACGCAAAACCGCGATAACGACATCCTGCACATCAAGATCGATGAACTGCTGCGGGTCTCCAAGGATGCGCAGAACGCCGTGCTGAGCCTGGATGGCCTGGACCGCAAGGAGCTGGAAAAACTGCGCCAGGAATACCGCAGCATCGGCAACACCGGCACCGTAAGCCTGAACAGCAGTTGCGGCCACGCGGCCGATGACGCGGCCCCGAACAAAACCGACCTGAACCAGGCGTAAAAAAACGGCGGTTGGACATGATCCAACCGCCGTTTTTCATATCAAGCGAAGGGCTCAACCGTCGCCTTGATGGCCCTTACCGTAGGTCGAGGCCAGGGCTCGGGCCTTTTGCAGACGTTCTTCCAGCTTGGGCAGCGTCTCATCCACCAGTGCCTTGATTTCCGGCACATCCGAGGCCGCCCCTTCGCGCTTGAACAGGGCAATGGCGTCTTCGTTTTCCTTCACTTGCTGCGCGGTGTAGGCCGCGTCGAAGGAGTCGCCGTCCTTGAGTTCGGGCATCAGGGTTTCGGCCTTGTCGACGATCTTCTCCCGTGGGGCCACTGGCAGGTCGAGCTTCTTGGCGATCGCCGCCAAATGCTGGTTGGCCAGGGTGCGCTCGTTGATCACCTCGATGGTGTAGTCCTTGATTTCCTGGGACGAGGTCTTGGCGTGGGCCATGCGACTGGTTTCGATATCGGCCATGCCTTTGGCCGAAGCCTGCTCGATGAATTCAGCAGGCGACTGGGCGAAAGCATTGCTGGCGCCGAGGCCCAGCAGCATCGCGAAACTGGCGGTGCGTAACCGGATAGCCATGCGGCTCATGATGGGTTCCTCCAGGGCAAAAATAGGTGCGGGGAAAGACACCTCGCCCTGAATTCGAATTTTCCGGGCGGCAAAGGTTTAGAAAAAACTTACCCGTGCGACGAACGGTCGTGGCCCGTCAGGCGGGTTTGCTGCCGAACAGGCCTGGCAGCGCATGGGCCAGGGCATTGATGGCGAAGCCGATAAACATCACGCCGCAGAGCCTGGTGATGAGGATTTCATGGCGCTGATACACGGTGCGCACCCGCTGGGCACCGACCACGCCGATCAGGATCGCGTAGGCCAACAGGCCACCGACGAAGCTCAGGAAGATCAACGCCGGCAGCATCGACCAGGTCAGCAATTCGGCGCGGCTGGACAGCAATGCAGTAAATGTCGCCACGGCCACCGGATACGCCTTGGGGTTGGTCAAGCCGAACAGGATGCCGTGCCAGAACGGATGCCGCGCCGCGCCCTGGGGGGCTTCACTGCTGCGACGCTGGGTACGAATCGCGCGCCAGCCGAGCCAGAACAGGTACAGCCCACTGAGCACGCCGAGCACATCGAACGCGCTGCTGCCGACTTCCCGCGCGCCCACAATCGCGATCAGCGCCGTACTGCACCACAGCACATCGCCGAGCAAGTGCCCGCACAGAAACCCCGCCCCGGCACGACGCCCCCGGGCGGCGCCGATGCCAAACACCGCCAATACGCCGGGGCCAGGCGTAATACCGTAGATAAAACCCGAAGCGAGGACGGCGAGCAGCAAGGAGGGGGTCATGGGCGCGACTCTGACAAAGCATGGGAAGGTGGACGGATTCTGCACGTTCCTGCGCTATGGGTAAAACCTCATTCCCGCATAGGGATTGTCGCGGCAAGCCAACAGACGCGAAGCCAGGTCGCCGACATGGGCTTCGAGCTTATGGCCGTCGGGATCGAGGAAATAGAACGAGGCACCTTCGCTGCGATTGTCGCGCCACTCTTGCACCTTGGCGGCGCGCAGACGCGAGACCAGCGCAGCGAACTCACTCGTTGCGACTGTAAACGCATAGTGGGTGTAATCGGCCCCTGGCTTCGACTCGCGCAGCGGATCAAGCGACAGGCATAGCCATAGGCCCGGCAATGACAAATAGGCGCCGGAGTCCCAAGTAGCCTCGAGCTTGAGTTGCAGCAACTCATGGTAAAACCCGACGCTGCGCTGCAAATCGGTGACCGACAGGGTCAAGTGATTGAGGCCTGAGAGCATGAGCATTTTCCTTATCGGATCCCCCTGACGAACGGGGGTAAATCGTGAAGAGATGACAATGTAGTATGTTGCACTACATATCACTACATCGAGGCTCCCCATGTCTGTTATGTCCCTACGCATACCCGAAGACATCGCCGCCACGCTTGCCAGTCTCGCCAAGGCGACCGGGCGCAGCAAATCCTTTCTCGCAGTCGATGCATTACGCGAATATTTGACGCGCGAAGCGTGGCAAATCGAAGAAATTCAAAAAGCATTGAAAGAAGCAGACGCAGGCGAGTTCGCAACGGCTGCGGAAGTAAAAGCCGTCGCCGATAAATGGCGCACCAATGCAGGTTGAGTGGCTGAGGACAGCCCTCAAGAACCTTGATGATGAAGCCGCGTACATTGCGCAGGAAAATCCCAAAGCCGCCCATGAGTTCGTCCAGGCCATCATGGTTGGGCTAGGACATGTCGCTGAATTTCCTGCAGTGGGAAAGGAAGGTCGAGTGCCAGGAACGCGGGAGTGGGTAGTGCCTCGATGGCCTTACATCGTTCCCTACCGGATTCGAGATGGACGATTACAAGTGATGCGAATTTTTCATACACGTCGCCAGCCACCGACATCCTGGTAGCAACCATTCAGCCCTGTAACCCTCCCTGCACTCGCCCAATCAACCACTGCAACCCCGAATCCCCGCCTCGTCGCGCATGCCACGCCAGTTCAAAGGTAAACGACGGAATATGAAACGGCGGCGCCACGGCGACCAGATGCGGGTGATCAATATTCAGCAAGCCTCGCGACGATACGGTGAGAATCAAGTCCGTGCCCTCAATCAACTGCGGCGCCACCCCCCAGTGCGGCAGGCTGATCGCCACGTGCCGTCGTTCACGAATCGCCGTCAGCGCTCGTTCGATTTCCGGCGCGCCGCTGCCGCGCATTTCCAGCAGTACGTGGGGACGCGACAGATACGTGGGCAGGTCGAGCACACCGTTGTGCGGCAGGCTGTTGCGGTCCAGCAGGCAGGTGTAATGCTCTTCGAACAACGGCGCAGTGCGCAGCTCGGCGGGCATGTCGGGGAAGACACCGGCAGCCAGGTCCAGATCACCATTGAGCACACCGTCGACCATGCCTTCGCGGCTGGCCTGGATGATTTGCAGGTCGATACCGGGCGCCTCACGCCGCAGGACGCGGACCAGACCCGGCAGGAAAATCGCCGCACTGTAGTCCGACATCGCCACGCGAAACCGGCGCTTGGCCGATGCCGGGTCAAAGCGATTCGGCGCCAGCAGCGCCTGCACCTGGGCCAGGGCTTCAGCCAATGGCGCCGCCAACTCCAGGGCACGGGCCGTGGGCACTAACATGCCGCCCTGGCGTACCAGCAACGGGTCACCCAATAAATCGCGCAAGCGCGCCAGCGCGTGGCTCACTGCCGGCTGGCTGAGGTGCAAACGCTCGGCGGCGCGGGTGACGTGTTGCTCACTGAGCAAGGCGTCAAGGACCACCAACAGGTTAAGGTCGATGCGGCGCAGATCATTCATCAGCTGCATGTTCTGTATAAAAACTTGGAATTTAAATTTGCGTGACGAATAGCCTAGAGTCCAGCAAAACCTCTGGGAGATTCGCCATGACGACGTTGCATTGGGCCGGTTTTTTGTTATTGGCGGTGATCGCCGGGGCGGTAGTGCCGTTTCAAAGTGCGATCAATGCCAACCTCGGACGCGGCCTTGGGCATCCGTTGTGGGCCACCCTGGCGTCGCTGCTGGTGAGCATCCTCGTGCTGCTGCCGGTGATCGTGGCGCTGCGCCTGCCGCTGCCCGGCCTCGCATTTATCACCAAGGCGCCGCTGTGGATGTGGGCCGGGGGCGCGTTTGGCGTGTGCTTTATCGCGCTGGCGTTGACGCTGCTGCCCAAGCTGGGCGCGTCGGGATTTATCGCCCTGTCCATGGCCGGGCAAATTCTCGCGTCGCTGCTGCTGGATCACTTCGGCCTGTTTGGCTTGGCCGAGCGCTCACTGACAACGCCCCGAATCCTTGGCGCGTTGTTGTTGATGGGCGGCGTGGCGTTGATTCAGTTCAGCGCCACACCGGCCCGAGCGCTGACAAACGCCGGCTGATCAGGCCTTGTCGAGGGTGCGCAGCTTTTGCGGCAGGCCCCACAGCAGCAGGGCCGCCGCCAACAACGCGCACACGCCGATCACATAGAGTGCCGGGGTGGTGCTGCCGGTAAGGTCCTTGATCCGCCCCACCATCACCGGGCTGACAATCCCACCGAACTGCCCGAGGGTATTGATCACCGCAATCCCGCCCGCCGCGCCTGCGCCGGCACCGGCCAGCAACTTGGGCGGCAGGGTCCAGAAGGTCGGGATCGACGCGATGATGCCGGCGCCCAACATGCCCAGGGCGATGATCAGGAAGGTGGTGTGATCGGCAAAGATCCCGGCACTGAAGAAGCCCACCGCGCCCAGCACCACCAAGCCGCAGACAAACTTGCGGCGCTCGCCAGTCGCGTCCGACAGCCGCCCGATCACCACCATGCTGATCGCGCCGCACACATAGGGAATCGCGGTGAGCAGGCCGATCATCACCGGGCTTTGGGTGCCGGCGCTGCGGATCAGCTGCGGCGCCCAGAAGTTGAGGCCGTAAGACGCCACCTGGATCAGGAAGTAGATAAACCCGAGCATCAGGAAGCCGGGAATGCGGATCGCCGACAGCAGTGAGCCGCCATGTGTGTTCGGCTCATGCCGGGCAATACGGCTCGACAGCAAAGTCTTCTCCGCCGGCGTCAGCCAGTGCGCGTCTTCGATACGGTCCTTGAGCAAGGTCAGCACCAGCAAGCCCAAGCCGATGCAGGGCAAGCCGCCGAGCAGGAACAGCCAGTGCCAGCCGCGCATCTGCAGCACGCCGTCGAGGTGTTCCAGCACCAGGCCGGAGAACGGCGCACCTACCAGGCCGGCAAAGGCGGACGCCAGGAACAGCATCGAGGTAATGCGCCCGCGGAAGTGCTGCGGGAACCACAACGTCAGGTAATACAGCACACCGGGCGCGAAGCCCGCCTCCATCGCACCGATGATGAAACGCAGGCCATAGAACTGCCATTCGGCGGTGACAAACACCATGGCCGCCGTGGCCAGGCCCCACGACATCATGATCCGCGCGATCCAGCGCCGCGCGCCGACCTTGTACAGCATCATGTTGCTCGGCACTTCAAAGATCACATACCCCACCACGAACAACCCGGCGCCCAGGCCGTAGGCGGTATCGCTCAGGCTGAGGTCGGCCTGCAGCTGGAACTTGGCAAAGCTGATGTTTATGCGGTCAAAAAACGCGAACAGGTAACACACCATGATCAGCGGCATCAGGCGCCAGGCGACCTTGCTGACCAGGGCTTTTTCGGCATCGATTTCAGCGGCCGGGCGCGCGCCGGCCTCCAACGTATTAGTGCTCATGGTTTCTCTCCAGCGGACTGCTCACAGGCGTCCGATTGTTTTTGTTGTCTGGTATGGCGTTACAAGGCGGCGATGTAGTCCGGCGGCGGATGCAGGTCGCAATTGCGCCCGGCCTTGGCCACCTGGCCGGGTAATTCATGGCCCAGCAAGGCCGGCAAGCGGCGGGACAGGCTCAGCAGGTGCGGCAGGTCGACTCCGGTGTGAATGCCGACCTCTTCACACAGGTTGACCAGGTCTTCGGTGCAGATATTGCCCGACGCCCCCGGCGCAAACGGGCACCCACCCAGGCCACCCAACGCCGCGTCAAAACGCCGTGCCCCGGCTTCGTAGGCGGCCAGCACATTGCACAGGCCCAGGCCGCGGGTGTTATGAAAATGCAGGGTCAGGTCGCTGGCGGGCACGCGTTGCAACACGCGCTTGACCAGGCGTTCCACCTGGCGCGGGTTGGCCATGCCGGTGGTGTCGGCAAGGCTGATGCCCTGGATGCCCAGTTGCAGATAGGCGTCGACCAGTTGCAGTACGCGGTCTTCATCGATCCTGCCTTCGAACGGGCAGCCAAAGGTGGTGGCGATGCTGCCGTTGAGGCGTACCGGGTGCCCGGCGGCAAAGCTGACGATATCGCCGAATGCCGCCAACGACGCCTCGCACCGCATGCGCATATTCGCCAGGTTGTGGGTCTGGCTGGCCGACATCACCAGATTCAGTTCATCGGCGCGCGACTCGACGGCGCGCTGGGCGCCCTTGAGGTTAGGGATCAGCGCAACGTAGATCACACCGGCTTTACGCTCGATGCCCTGGAACACGTGTTCGCCATCGCGCAATGCAGGGATGGCCTTGGGCGACACGAAAGAACCGGCTTCGATCCGCGAAAACCCGGCCAGGGAAAGCTGGTCGATCAGGGCGATCTTGTCAGCGGTTTCAACCCAGGTCGGTTCGATTTGCAGGCCATCGCGCGGGGACACTTCCTGCACGATCAGCGGGTCGCAATAGTCAGTGATCATTGCACCACTCCCGAGGTTTTCAGGCGTTGAATGTCGGCAACCGTAAGGCCCAGGCTGCCGAGGATGTCATCAGTGTGCTGGCCCAGGCTCGGGCCCTGCCAGTTCACGGCGCCGGGGGTTTCCGAGAGCTTGGGCACGATGCCGGGCATCTTCACCGACACACCGCCCGGCAGCTCGGCATTGAGCAACATGTCGCGCGCCTGGTAGTGCGGGTCGCTGACGATATCGGCCACGGAGTAGATGCGCCCGGCCGGCACTTCGGCGGCTTCCAGGGCGCTGAGCACCTGCTCGATAGGCAGGCTGCTGGTCCAGTGGGTGATGGCGGCATCGAGCAAAGCGCTTTTCGCCGCACGACCATCGTTGTGGGCGAATTCGGCGGCTTCGGCCAGGTCGGCACGGCCGATGGTGGTCATCAGGCGCTTGTAGATCGGGTCGCTGTTACCGGCGATCACCACATAGGCACCGTCGGCGGTCAGGTAGGTATTCGAAGGTGCGATACCGGGCAAGGCACCGCCGCTGCGCTCACGCACGTGGCCGAGCATGTCGTATTCGGGCACCAGGCTTTCCATCAGGTTGAACACGCTTTCCGCCAGGGACACATCGACAATCTGCCCGTCGCCCTGGCCGGTCTTGACCCGCAACAACGCCATCAGCGCGCCGATCACGCCATGCAACGACGCCAGGGAGTCGCCGAGGCTGACGCCGACCCGAGCCGGGGGCGAATCGGGGTTGCCGGTGGTGTAGCGAATCCCGCCCATGGCTTCGCCGATGGCACCGAAACCAGGGCGGTCGCGGTACGGGCCGGTCTGGCCGTAGCCGGAGATACGCACCAGGGTCAGCTTGGGGTTGAGCGCGTGCAGTACGTCCCAGCCCAGGCCGAGTTTTTCCAGGCCACCGGGGCGCAGGTTTTCGATCAGCACATCGGCGTCGCCGAGCAGTTGCTTGATCAGGTCCAGGCCTTCAGCGGACTTGAGGTCCAGCGCCAGGGATTTCTTGTTGCGCGATTGCAGGTACCACCACAGCGAGGTGCCTTCATGCAGCTTTCGCCATTTACGAAGTGGATCGCCCTGCCCCAGGGCTTCGATCTTGATCACCTCGGCACCGAACTCGGCCATCAGCCGGGCGGCGAACGGCGCGGCAATCAGCGTGCCGATCTCGATCACCTTGATACCGCTCAAGGGAGCCGTCATGGGGTGTACCTCTTATTCTTGGAATGTGCAGCCAAGGCTAGAGGACAGGGACAGGAAAAATCCAACCGTCAGTTGGCAAGGAGCGTTCGCTGAATGCGAACGCTCAGGTAATCGAACAGCAGCCGGCTCACGGGTGACAACTGCGCCTCATCGCGCACCACCAGGATCAAACTGCGGTCCGACCAGGCATCGGTCAGTGGCACGGCATGCAGGCCCAGGGCACGGCCAAACAACTCATAGGCCTTCAGCGGCAGGATGCCGATGCCCATGTTCGCCTGGACCATCCGGCACATCGCATCAAAGCCCGGCACATGAATACGCAGGCGCAGTGTCTTGCCGGCCTCGCGCGCGGCGGCGTGGGTGCGCATGTTGATCGAGCTGGCGGCGTGCAGGCCCACGTAGTCACTGTCCAGGGTCTCGGCGAAGGCCAGGCTTTCGCGCGGCGCCAACGGGTGATCCGCCGGCATCAATACCACCAGTTTGTCGTGGCGATAGGTCACGCTGGGCAGGCCCTTGGTGTCGGTATCACTGGAGCAGATCCCCAGGTCCGCCACCCCATCCAGCACGCCTTGCACCACGCCATTGCTGGGGCGCTCTTCGAGGTCGGTTTTCACTTCGGGATGCAGCTCGGAAAAATCCCGCAAGTCTTCCGGAAGAAACTGAATAATCGCCGAGAGATTGGCCAGCATCCGCACGTAACCGCGCACGCCGTGGCTGTGTTCGCCCAGTTCCAGGCCCATTTTTTCCACGTTGAACAGCATCTGCCGGGCATGATGCAGCAGGGTTTCGCCGGCGGCGGTGAGGTCCATGCCCTTGGCCCGTCGCACGAACAGGCTCACCCCCAGCACCTGCTCCAGCTCCATCAAACGCTTGCTGGCTGCCGACACGGCGATGGCTTCGCGGGCGGCGGCGCGGGTCAGGGTGCCCTCTTCGAACACCGCGACGAACAACTGCAGGGTGATCAAGTCAAGGCGACGCACCAGGCTCTTGTGCAACATCAGGCGCGCTCGGACGCCAGGCGATTGATCTCGGCCTGTTCCACAACCGATTGCGGCGCGCCATGGCGCACCGCCGCGAGCATCGCCCGGCCGACAGTCTCCGTGCTCACCACCCAGCCCGGCTTGACCCGACGCACCAACGACAGCACTGGCCCGAGCACGGAATAGAAGGCTTGATACAACGGCGTCTTCGAGCGCACACCGTGCAGCGGCTGAATGATCCCCGGCCGGAACAGGTACACCGCCTTGAACGGCAGGCGCAGCAGGGCATTCTCGGTCTTGCCCTTGACCCGCGCCCACATCGACTTGCCCGCCTCGGAGCTGTCGGTACCGGCGCCGGACACGTAGATGAACGTCATTTGCGAATTAAGCCGCGCCAGGGTGCTGGCGGCGACGAGGGTCAGGTCATAAGTGAGGTGGGTGTACTTGGTTTCATTCAGGCCCGCCGAGGAGACGCCGAGGCAGAAGAAACACGCGTCAAACCCTTGCAGCAGGTTTTCCAGGGGTTGGAAATCCAGCATGTCGCTGTGCAACACCTGATGCAACTTGCCGTGTTCCCGGGTCAGGGGCGTGCGGCCGACGGCGACGACTTCCTGTACGTCATCGGCCAGCAGGCACTCGCGCAGGACGCCCTGGCCGACCATGCCGGTGGCACCGAATAACAGAACTCTCATCAAGTACTCCCTTCATCCATTTGGTTTCGACTACCCAAGAGACAGGTCCTTGAAGGCCATCGTCACATCCGGCCGGTAAGTGGACACCTTACTCAATCCTGCGGGATACGACCTCAACAAAACGCGAACGCCCCCCACTGCTTTCATTCACCCATCGGCTGGATGTCCATTGGAACTTACAAAATGTAGGAACTTACTCACAACAAAATGTCCATCCAGAGTAGCCCGCATGGGAAATATCTGACTTACCCTATCAAAAACTTCCATTTACTGTTCCTGCCTTACCCAAGGACAGGTAAAGCAAGTGAGAAATATGCAATCAAAAACCCAGTCAACAAACTACAAGAAACCAATAGATCAGGCCGACATCACAGTCAGGTCGAATTTGCGAACTCAATGTAAAAGCTCAAGACAACAACCAACTTATCGATAAACATGAGCGAAAACCCTATCACTTCTGCACGACGTCATATCTCGGCCTGTTAAAGCCTCGTGCGCAGATGAAATAGAAGTAAAAATAGCGCCTCACAATGACATGTGCCGGATCGAAGACTTAGGCAAAAAACGTAAAAATTTCGCTTACTTCGCAGACGGCGCATACAGCATAAGGGATTAGCAGACATTGATAGCCTGCTCTATTTGAAAGCGGGTTACGGACTCTTCCTTTATCAGGATAACTGCCACGACCTGTCAGCATTTGGAGATCATTGCTTTATTCAAAGTTGAAAGACTTAATACAGGAACACAAAGACGCAAAATAAATTGCGCATCAACTATACCCAACCGCCACATACGCACTCTTACATCTCAGTGAGCATAAGTTTCAATCATTGTTCGTATCTATACAGAGGAAGCCATTTACGATGACGTACGCAGAACTTAAGGCGCAGGACGCCGCCCCTTGAAAAACACCACCCGTCTCGCCCTCGCTTGCTGCGCCGCCTTCCTCGCCCAAGTCGGCATTAGCAGCTATTTGCCCGCTGTGCCGGTCATCGCCCAGTCCCTGCTCGCCGCCGAGGACTACGTCGCACTGGCCCTGGCGGTGTACCTGATGGGCATGGCGCTGCCGATGTTGCTCTGGGGCAGCCTGGGGGAGCGTTTTGGCAGAAAGCCGGTCCTGTTGGCGGCGCTGGCGATATACGCCTCGGCAAGCGCGGCGATTCCATCGGCATTTAACGTCGAATCTTTTTTGTCATTACGGCTGATTCAGGGTTTGGGGGCGGGTGGAGTCGCGGTCATGGCCAGGGTGTTGGTGCGGGACAGTTTCAGCGGGGCGCTTTTGGCCAGGGGGTTGTCGTGGCTGGGGATGACGTTTGTGATCGCGCTAGGTATCGGCCAGTTCATGGGGTCGCTGTTGCAGGTGGCCTTCGGCTGGAAGGCCATTTTCTATGGGTTGGCAATAAGTGCTGTCACGTTGATTGCTGTGTTGCAAAGCGTGGTGTTTCCGTCAGCGAAGAAGGCTGATTCGCCAGACTCAGCCTGGCGGATCTACACCACGATTGTGCGTCATCCCCCCTTTCTACACGCAGCATTGGCCGGTGGGCTGGGCTATGGGGTGATCATTGCCTTCAACACCTGTGCACCGCTGATACTGCAAGGGCGTTTCGAGTGGAGCGCGGCGCAGTACGGCTGGCTGGGGTGGCCGATCAGCGGGGCCTATCTGGCGGGGGCGTTGATGGTCAACCGCTTCGTCGCGCGGATGGGGCGGTTGACGATGATGAGCTGGGGCGTGGGGCTGGCGTTAACGGGAGCGGCGCTGATGCTGTTGGGCAGTGTGTTTGCCAGCGGGATCGCGCTGTTGTTGTGGCTGCCCTATTGCCTGGCGATATTTGGGCAATCGATGAGTTACCCCATCAGTTTGTCACTGGCTAATGATCAGTCGCCGGTCGGCGGTTCCTATGCCATCGCCTTGAGCGGCTTCATGCATCAGTTGATGGCGGCGTTGATCGGCGGCGTAGCAAGCCTGCTGGTGAGTCAGCAGGCATGGCCATTGGCGCTCTTGTGCGTGGCGTTGGCTGGCGGCGCATTTATATGTGCCGCCAGTTGCCGGACAGATCAGAACGCGCTGCGAAAGATCTCCTCAATCTGACGCTGATCGGCGCGCCGTGGGTTGGTCAGCCCGCACGCGTCCTTCAATGCATTGGTAGCCAGCAGCGGAATGTCCTGCAACTTGGCCCCCAGTTCGCGCAGGCCGGCGGGGATTTCAACGTCCTGGGACAACGCTCGAATAGCCGCGATGGCCGCCTGAGCCCCCTCTTCCACAGTAATACCCTGGGTGTCCGCGCCCAGCGCGCGGCCGACATCGCTCAAGCGCTTGGCACTGACGCTGGCGTTGAAGCTTTGCACATGGGGCAGCAGCACCGCGTTGCACACGCCGTGAGGCAGGTCGTAGAGACCGCCGAGTTGGTGGGCCATGGCATGCACGAAACCCAGGGACGCATTGTTGAACGCCATGCCTGCGAGGAACTGGGCATAGGCCATGTTTTCCCGCGCGACCTTGTCGCTGCCGTCGCGTACCGCCAGGCGCAGGTTGGCGCTGATCAGTTCGATGGCCTTGATCGCGCAGGCGTCAGTGATCGGAGTGGCCGCCGTGGACACGTAGGCTTCGATGGCGTGGGTCAGGGCGTCCATGCCGGTGGCGGCGGTGAGGCCCTTGGGCATGCCGACCATCAGACTCGGGTCGTTGACCGACAGCAGTGGCGTGACGTTGCGGTCGACGATAGCCATTTTCACGTGGCGGGTTTCATCGGTGATGATGCAGAAACGGGTCATCTCGCTGGCGGTGCCGGCGGTGGTGTTGATCGCCACCAAGGGCATCTGCGGCTTGCTGGATTGATCGACGCCTTCGTAGTCGCTGATATGCCCGCCGTTGGTGGCGCACAGGGCGATGCCCTTGGCACAGTCATGGGGCGAACCGCCGCCCAGGGACACTACGAAATCGCAGGCGCTCTGCTGCAGCAACGCCAGGCCTTTCTCGACGTTTTCCACATTGGGGTTGGGCTTGGCGCCGTCGTAGACCACCGAATCGATGTCCTGCATCGCCAACTTCTCGGCGATCATGCTGGCCACGCCCGCCTTGGCCAGGCCCGCGTCGGTGACGATCAGCGCTTTGCGAAAACCGTAGTTGCGAATGGCGTTCATGGCTTCGTCGAGGCAGTCGGTGCCCATGATGTTGACGGCGGGAATGAAGAAGGTGCTGCTCATGGCGAATCCTCGGATGACGTGTATGCCTACAGCATCAACCTCACTTGCCTGCGGCATCTTGACCAGGATCAACGCCGGCTCGTGATAAAGTCGCCATCCAGCCGATTTCGAGTAGACCCACAGCAATGAAGGATTTCCAGGATATTGACGCCCACCTTGAAGACTGGAGCACCCTGCGCAGCAGCACCACCTTCAGTGGGATTCTGATCGGCAATGGCGCGAGCCGCACGATTTGGGAAGACTTTGCCTACGACTCGCTGTTCGAAAACGCACGCACCGTCGAAGAAAAACCCCTCGGCCCATCCGAGCTCAGCGTGTTCGACGCCCTACAGACCCGCAGCTTCGAGCAGACCCTGGGGGCATTGAAAACCACCAGCCGAGTCAACAAGGCCCTGGCGGTCAGCTCGGCGGCACCGCGTAATCGCTACTACGCGATCAAGGAAGCGCTGATCAATACCATCCACGCCGTGCACATTCCGTGGCGGCTGGTGCAGCCGTCGACGCTGGCGACGATCAACCGCGAACTGGCGAACTACACCAGCGTGTTCACCACCAATTACGACCTGCTCAACTATTGGGCGATCCTGCACACGCCGGGCATCGACGACCTGTTCCGCAGCGCCGACTCGAGCTTCGACCTGCGCAACACCCACACCGATACCACGCGCGTCCTCTACCTGCACGGCGGCCTGCACCTGGTGCGCAACCTTGACGGCACCGCACGCAAATTGCCGAGTACCGACAGCACCTTGCTCAGCAGCTTTGCGATCAACAACACGATCAAGACCCTGGACGATGTGCCGCTGTTTATCAACGAAGGCACGGTGCAAGAGAAGCTCAAGACCATCCGCAGCTCGGATTACCTGTCGTTCTGCTATGAACAGTTGCTGAGCCATGAGGGCGCGCTGTGCATCTTTGGCCATGACCTGGGGCCGCAGGACCAACACGTGGTGGATGCAATTCGCCAGGCCCGCCCCGCGACCCTGGCGATCTCGGTATCGGGCCGCAGCGACGGGTTTATTCGCCAGCAGAAGCGGCGGTATTCGCAGTTGTTTGATGGCAGTGGCGCGCAGTTGAAGTTTTTTGCCGCGCGCACGCATCCGTTGGGTGATCCGGCCCTGTCGGTACCTGTCGAACGTTGAGCCACCGGTGGGAGGGACTTGTTCCCGCCCATACCGATCGCATTTCAAACCGTCAGCGCGGTCATTCTTGCGAGCTGTGTACAACCACCAATAGCTGCGCCTGCACAGGCCCTACCGAACGCAGCCGATGCGGCTTCTGGGCATTGAAATGCAGCGCATCGCCGCGCTCCAGAATCACCCGCTCGTTCATGAAATCCACTTCTACCGCCCCTTCATGCACGAACAAGAACTCCTCTCCAAGGTGCTCCTTGAAGGTTTTGTCGGAGAATTGCGCCGGCGGGTAGATGATGAACGGCAACAAGCTGCGCTCACTGACCTGATGGGCCAGTACTGCGTAACCCGGCGCGGTGTCGGGCCGCTCATGGCTGCGCACCAGGCTGTAGCTGTCGGGGCTGACGCGGTCTTCGCTGAACAGCTCTTCGACCTTCACGTTCAACGCCTTGGCCAGTTTCAACGCAGCGGCAATCGACGGCGTGTTGAGCCCGCGCTCGACCTTGGACAGGTAACTCTTGGTCATCCCGGATTTTTCAGCCAGGGCCTCCAAGGTTACGCCAAGCTTTTTCCTCAATAATTTCAAACGGATAGACATGTGCTGCGGTTAATCCATGCAGAAGCGATAAGCTGCGCTTGCCAATGACACTTTGTGTCATATAGCATCATTAGTGTCATTTGCCTCACCCAACGACCTTGCGAGCAGAGGGAGACCAGCAAATCCGACGTCCATTGAACCACCCAAAGGACACCGATATGGCCAAGACATTAGCACTCCCCAAAGACCAACTGGTCAAGCAAGCGCTGGTCCAGATGCAAAACACCCTGGCGGATAATACGTGGACCGTCCGGCAAAAGCTGGCGCTCACTTGCCGAATCCTGTTCGAACACGGCCACGACTCCGGCCTCGCCGGCCAGATCACCGCGCGCGGGCCTGAACAGGGCACCTACTACACCCAGCAACTGGGCCTGGGTTTTGATGAAATCACGGCCAGCAACCTGTTGCTGGTAAACGAGGATCTTGAGGTGCTGGAAGGTCACGGCATCCCCAACCCGGCCAACCGCTTTCACAGCTGGGTGTACCGCGGGCGAGCGGATGTGAATTGCATTATTCATACGCACCCGACCCATATCGCTGCGCTGTCGATGTTGGAAGTGCCGTTGCTGGTGTCCCACATGGACCTTTGCCCGTTGTACGAAGACTGCGCGTTCCTGGAGGCCTGGCCGGGTGTGCCGGTGGGCAATGAAGAGGGGGAAATCATCACCGAGGCCCTGGGCGACAAGCGCGCGATCCTGCTGTCGCACCACGGCCAGTTGTCGACCGGGGCGAGTGTCGAGGAAGCCTGCGTGATCGCGCAGTTGATCGAACGCGCGGCCAAATTGCAGTTGCTCGCCATGGCAGCCGGTGCGATCAAGCCGATCCTGCCGCAACTGGGGCGCGAAGCCCATGCCTGGATTTCCCGCCCCAAGCGCCACGGCGCCGCGTTCAATTACTACGTGCGGCAGAACCTGCGCCAGCACGCCGATTGCCTGAACTGACCCGCCCTTTTTCTACCGGAGACTTTCCATGTCCAGCCCAACTATTCACGGCATCATCGGCTACACCATCACCCCGTTCAGCGCTGACGGCCAGCGCATCGACCTCGACGCCCTCGGTCGTTCCATCGACCGTTTGATCGACAGCGGCGTGCACGCCATCGCGCCCCTGGGCAGCACCGGTGAAGGTGCGTATTTGAGCGATGCCGAGTGGGACGAAGTCAGCGCCTACAGCCTGGCAAAAATCGCCCGGCGCGTGCCCACGGTGGTCAGCGTCTCCGACCTGACCACCGCCAAGGCCGTGCGCCGCGCCCGCTACGCCGAAGCCAATGGCGCGGATGTGGTGATGGTGCTGCCGGCCTCGTATTGGAAGCTCAGCGAGGCGGAAATCCTCGCCCACTACGCTGCGATCGGCGACAGCATCGGCGTGCCGATCATGCTCTACAACAACCCGGCCACCAGCGGTACGGACATGTCGGTGGATCTGATCCTGCGTATCGTCAAGCAGGTGGCAAATGTGACGATGGTCAAGGAGAGCACCGGGGACGTTCAACGCATGCATCAACTGCGGCGCCACAGCGACGTGCCGTTCTACAACGGCTGCAACCCGCTGGCCCTGGAAGCCTTTGCGGCCGGAGCCAAGGGTTGGTGCACGGCGGCGCCCAACCTGATCCCGCACCTGAACCTGGCATTGTATGCGGCAGTGCTGGCCAATGACCTGGACAAGGCGCGCGAGCTGTTTTATCAGCAGTTGCCGTTGCTGGAGTTCATCCTCAAGGGCGGGTTGCCGGCGACGATCAAGGCCGGGCTGCGACTGACCGGGTTGGAGGCGGGCGAGCCTCGCTTGCCGGTGTTTCCATTGGGTGAAGCAGGGATCGAACAACTGAAGACCTTGCTGCGGTAAAACTGCGACCTTATGTGGGAGGGGTTTGCCTCCTCCCTATATTTTAATCCGGGCCCGTCTAAAATAGAGACAAATGACAATAGTTCTCGATATCATTCGCGACTTTTCCACGTCGTGCTTCGTCAAGAAGGATATCCATGTCTCGTCCCAAGCCCGACCCGGTGTCGGCCGATGCCTTTCGCGGGTTCTATGCAGATATTCTGTATTTCCTGCGCAGACGCACGGACAACGCCAGCGACGCGGCGGACATGACCCAGGACGTCTTTACCCAGTGGCTGGACTACCGCGACCGGGCCAAGGTCGAACAGCCACGGGCATTTTTGTTCCAGATGGCACGCAACCTGCTGCGTGATCACTGGCGCAAACAGAAGGTACGGCAGACCGTCCACCCAGATCAGGCCGACAGGGACGCGGAACCGATCACCGACGAGCAAAACGACCCCATGGCCGCCGCCCAGCGCTTGCAACGCCTGGAACAGTTGAAAGAAGTCCTCGCCGAACTCTCGCCCCGCCGGCGAGAAGCCCTTATGCTGCACCGCTTCGAAGGCCTGAGCCAGGCGCAGATCGCCGAGCGCATGGGTATTTCGACGAGCATGGTGGAAAAGCACATCGCTTTTGCCCTGCTGCATTGCAAGCGACGCCTTCAAAACGACCCCGGCACGGAGCAGCCAGAATGAACCGCCTGAGCGACACCGACGGCCTGGATATCGAAGCCAGTGACGCCATCGATGCCCAAGCCGCCAGTTGGTTTGCGCGCAACCGTAACGACACAGGCCGTGCCGATCGCAAGGCCTTTGCCGCCTGGCAGGCCACGCCCGCCCATGCCCGCGCCTATGCCGAATTCGAGCAACTGTGGGCCGACCTGGCCCAGTTGCAGCAACTGAACAACCCCGTGGCGCTGCCCAAGCGCAAAGCATCGGTATTGCGCCCGGCCCTGGCCGTAGCCGCCGCCGTGCTATGCGCCGTATTGGCCCCCCACATCGGTGCGCCCCGCGAGTTGTATCACAGCCAGGTGGCGGCCCATGCCAAGGGCGTGCGCACCCTGAACCTGCCCGATGGCAGCACCCTGTCGGTGAATGCCAACACCCGCCTGCGCGTGGACTTCAGCGCCCACCAGCGCATCGTGCACCTGGACAAGGGCCAGGTGTATATCGAAGTGGCGGCCGACAAAGAGCGGCCGTTGTTCGTTCAAGCCGGCGAAGCAAATGTGCGGGTGGTCGGCACCGGCTTCGATGTGCGCCGCAGCCAGCAGCAACTGGTGGTCAGCGTCGCCCACGGCCAGGTCGCTTTCGAGCCATCCGCCAAAAGCCCCATTTCCCTGCTCGGCGCCCAGCAACGCGCCATCTACAGCTACGCCAAGGGCACCTTGCAACAGCAAACCCTCACGGCCGAAGAAGTGGCCGATTGGCGCAGCGGGCACTTGTCATTCCGCAACCGTGAACTGGCCAGCCTGATCGATGAACTGGGCCTATATCGCCCGCAGGCACCGTTGCAGGTCAGCAACGCGGTGGCGCACCTGAAAGTCTCGGGCAATCTGGACGTGAATGATCCGGATGCCCTGCTCAACGCCCTGCCCGCCCTGTTGCCGGTGAAAACCGTGGTCTCGGCCGATGGCATCGTGCGGATTGAACCGAGCAAATAACCTGCGAAAATCTTATTTGAGAATATTTTGCATTCGCAGGTGTGGATTTTTTTGCCTGCCCCGTCTTCCTCCGGTCTGCATCTGATCAGCACACCTTTTTGGCCATTTGGCCGCTCCGGGGGATTCCATGTTTCGCGCGCCTTGCCACGCTTCGCACCTGTATCTTCGACCGACCCTCATCGCCACCTGCCTGACGTTCAGCCTCAGCGCCCAGGCCGAGTCATTCACCTTGCAACTGCCCGCCCAGGCGCTGGCCACGTCCCTGAGCCAAGTAGCGCAGCAGGCGAAGATCCAGCTGTTGTTCGATGAGGAGCTGCTCAAGAACGTGCAGGCACCTGCACTCAACGGTGACTTCACACCGGAAGTTGCGATTCGCAGCCTGCTGAAAAACGGCGCGTTCACCCTGATCAAGGTCGGCAGCACGTACGTGGTAAAGCCCGAAGAGGCCAAGACCACCCAGAGCGGCGCGATCCAGCTGGACGCCCTGAGCGTGATCGGCACCGGCAATCAGGTCGACTCCAGCACCGTCGGCCGCTCCACCCTGAGCCAGGCGGATATTGATCGCTACCAGCCCGACAACATTCCTTCGCTGCTGCAGACGCTGCCGGGGGTATTCATGGGCGGCTCTCCCAAGCCGGGGGGGCAGACCATGAATATTCGCGGCATGGGCGACGCCGAAGATGTGCCGATGACCGTGGATGGCGCGACCAAAAGTGGCTTTGAGCGCTACCAGCAAGGCACGGTTTTCATCGAGCCTGAACTGATCAAAAGCATTGAGGTGGAGAAAGGTCCTTACTCGCCCTTCACCGGCAACGGCGGTTTCGGTGGCACGGTCAACATGGTCACCAAGGATGCGCCCGACCTGCTCAAGGACGGGCGTAACACCGGGGCCATGACCAAATACGGTTACTCCAGCAACACCCATGAACAGGTGTACAGCGGCGCCGTGTATGGCCGCACCAACGACGGTCGCATGAATGGCCTGATCTACCTCACACAGCGCGACGGCGGCGACTTGAAGCTCGCCGGCACACCGCCCGACCCGCGCAATGAATACCCGATCAACCCCAAGCGCCTGCCCAACAGTGCCCAGGACGTAGAAGGCAAGCTGTTCAAATTCAACGCGTATTTTACGGATGAGCACAGCATGGGCCTGTCCTACTCCAGTGCAAAAAGTGAGCGCATGGCGCCCTTCTCAGCGAAATCCTACCCGTCGCCGCCGAACCAATCGGCCATCAACCGATATGGCTACGAAGACGCACTGAAACGTTTTCTGGCCGACCGCGAAACGGTGGACACCACCTGGTCGGGCAAGTACGAATACCAGCCGCTGGACAACCCGCTGATTGACCTGAAGCTTAGCTACTCGGCGTCCAAGACCGACCAGACCGATGAGCGGGGCGAAAACGCAGTCATTGGCCTGAGCACCGGTGGGCGCAAGATGGAAACTTCATACTCCGATCGCCTCCTTGAACTGCGTAATATCAGTCTGCTGACCACCGGCCCACTGGAACATGCGGTGACCGCCGGCGTGCAGATTCGCAAGCACAATCGAGAAACCGAAAGCTGGATGCCGGGCGCTACCTACAACACCGCAAGATACAACTACGGGCATTTCCAGCCGTATTTCATGCCCCACGGCAAGGCCGATACCCACTCGTTTTACCTCCAGGACGCCGTGACCCTCGGCGATCTGACCATCACCCCGTCCCTGCGCTATGACCACGTGCGCAATCGCGGCGAGGCCAACGATGCGCCGTACTACAGCAACCCGGACCCGAGCGTCGGCCATGACTACAGCGACCGCACCTACACCGGCTGGTCGCCGCGCCTGGCCGCGTTCTGGAACCTGACCCCGGATGTGGCCTTCTTCGCCAGCTGGAATCGCACATGGCGTGCGCCGGTCATCGATGAACAGTACGAAGTCCAGGGCGCCGCCAGCACCCGCAGCGCCACAAGCCTCAACCTCGACCCAGAGCGCATCACTGCGATTACGGCGGGCAACGTGACTCACTTCTCCGGCGTCTTAACCCACGGCGATGACCTGCAGTTGCGCACCACGCTGTTTCACAACCGCATCGAAGACGAGATCATGAAGGCCACCGGCATCGGCTGTGAACGGCAAATGACGGTGCCGGGCAATATCGATACGGTGTGCAACGACACGGCCTCCAGGACCAACTATCGCAATGTGGGCGGCATGACCATCAAGGGCGTGGAGCTGGAAAGCTACTACGACTCAACGTACGTGTTCGGCTCCCTGACTTACTCCTGGGCTACGGGCAAACGCGATAACCCCTATACCAACCCGTGGGCAACCGACCGACACGTGTGGGCGCGGGACATTCCACCGGCCAAATGGGTGGTGGTGCTGGGCACCAAGATCCCGAGCTGGGATGCACAGGTGGGCTGGCAGGGCCAGTTCGTGCGCAAGACCGACCGCGTGCCTACAGACATCTACGCTGGCGGCTTGAATTCGACCATTGGTGACTTTATCTACGACCAGACTGAGAACGCCAGCTATGACACCCAAGGCCTGTTCGCCAACTGGAAACCGCAGCAGGCCGGCCTAAAGGGCACCGAGGTCAACTTCACTGTCGACAACCTGTTCAACCGCAGCTACCAGCCGGCGCTCAGCGGGGAAGGTGTCTACAGCGAAGGCCGCAACGCCAAGATCAGCATCACGCGCTTCTTCTGAAAACTGTACGGATAAATCCGCACCCAGCTGTAGGCCCGCAATCGGCGGGGGTTGTGGCTAGATGGGCTTCCCTTGAAGCCCTCTGGATTTCGGATCCCGCCCATGAGCTCGCGCGAAAACACCGGCATGGCCCTCGGCCTGCTGGGTGTCATCATCTTCAGCCTGACCCTGCCCTTCACCCGTATCGTGGTGCAGGAGATCCACCCGTTGCTCAACGGCCTGGGCCGTGCCTTGTTCGCGGCGGTCCCGGCGGCGGCGCTGTTGCTGTGGCGCCGCGAGCGCTGGCCGACCTGGCGCCAGGTACGGGGTTTGTGCCTGGTCATTGCGGGGGTGATTCTGGGCTTCCCGGTGCTGTCGGCGTGGGCCATGCAAACCTTGCCGGCCTCCCATGGCGCACTGGTCAATGGCCTGCAACCGCTGTGCGTGGCGCTGTATGCGGCGTGGCTGTCCCATGAGCGGCCGTCCAAAGCCTTCTGGGCCTGCGCGGCGCTCGGCAGCGGGTTGGTGTTGAGTTATGCATTGATCACCGGCGCCGGCAGTATCCAGGCCGGCGATTTATTGATGCTCGGCGCGATAGCCGTGGGTGGCCTGGGCTATGCCGAAGGCGGCCGGTTGGCCAAGGAGATGGGCGGCTGGCAGGTGATCTGCTGGGCGCTGGTGCTGTCCACGCCGGTGTTGATCGGCCCGGTGTGGTACCTGGCGGCGCAGCACCAAGGCGCGGTCTCGATGCGCGCCTGGTGGGCCTTTGGTTATGTGTCGCTGTTCTCGCAGTTCCTGGGCTTCTTCGCCTGGTACGCGGGGTTGGCCATGGGCGGCATTGCGCGGGTCAGCCAGATTCAGCTGTTGCAGATCTTCTTCACCATCGCGTTTTCGGCGCTGTTCTTTGGTGAACATATCGAGCCGATTACCTGGGTGTTTGCCTGTGGGGTCATCGTCACGGTGATGCTCGGGCGCAAGACCGCGGTGCAGCCGGCACCAGCTCCCTGTAGGAGCGAGCTTGCTCGCGAAGGTCGCTAACGATAACGCGGGAAACCTGAAAGCCTGCGGTGCTCTCAGGCTTTTCGCGAGCAAGCTCGCTCCTACAGTGGGCGGCGGTCAGATCAAGTAGCCATCCGCGCGCAGCAGGGTTTCCAGGCAGTGTTCGCAGATGTGATAGAACGCCTTCAACTCCTGGATTCTCTCCAGCAACTGCGCGTTGTCCACCGGCTCCGCACGCTTGACCGCCAGGATCATCTTGTTCTTGTTGGTGTGCTCCAGGGAGATGAACTCGAACACCTTGGTCTCGTAGCCGCAGGCTTCGAGGAACAACGCACGCAAGCTGTCGGTGACCATTTCCGCCTGCTGGCCCAGGTGCAGGCCATATTGCAGCATCGGCTTGAGCAGCGCCGGGCTCTGGATCTGCAGGCGAATCTGCTTATGGCAGCACGGCGAGCACATGATGATCGATGCGCCGGAACGAATGCCGGTGTGGATCGCGTAATCGGTGGCGACGTCACAGGCATGCAGGGCGATCATCACGTCCAGTTCGCTGGGCGCCACGCTGCGCACATCACCACATTTGAACACCAGCCCGGGGTGCTCCAGGCGGGCCGCGGCGGTGTTGCACAGGGTCACCATGTCTTCGCGCAACTCGACGCCGGTGACTTCGCCTTCGGCCTTGAGGGTGTTGCGCAGGTAGTCGTGGATCGCAAACGTGAGGTAGCCCTTGCCCGAACCGAAATCGGCGACGCGCACCGGTTGGTCCAGCCTCAGCGGTGAGGAGGTCAGCGCATGGCTGAACACTTCGATGAATTTGTTGATCTGCTTCCACTTGCGCGACATCGACGGGATCAGCGCCTGCTTGGCGTCGGTCACGCCCAGGTCGGCGAGGAATGGCCGGCTCAGGTCGAGGAAGCGATGCTTCTCACGGTTATGCTCAGCCGATGGCGCCTCGCGCAGTTGCTGAGTCTTGCTCCTGAACAGCGAGCTTTTGTTCTTCTTGCTGTATTCCAATTGGGCTTCGTCGGTCAGCGACAGCAGGTGCGCGTTCTTGAACGAGCCCGGCAGCAACGCGGCAATCGCCGCCACGCCGTCGGCCAGCGCCAAGTTCTTGGTGATGTCGCGGGTCTTGTAGCGGTAGACGAAGGACAGGCACGGCTGCTCCTTGACGGTCACCGCCTTGATGATCAGCCGCTGCAACTCGGCTTCGTCGCCGACGTATTTGGCCAGCACCAGCTTGATAAAGGCGTTCTGCGCAAGGCTTGTGCTCAACAGTTCGATGAACTGGGCGTGATGATCCGGCGCGGAGCTGGCAGGTTGAGCGGTAACGGACATGAACAAAAACGCCTCGGGCAGGGAATGCCGGGCATTTTAGGGGGGATAGCCCACCAGGGCACGGAGTTATTTGACCAGTGGTCAACACCGATCCAAATGTGGGAGGGGGCTTGCTCCCGATGAGGGTGTGTCAGCTAATCCATCCGTGACTGACCCACTGCCATCGGGAGCAAGCCCCCTCCCACATTTTTTGCTCAGTGGTGTCTGGATTATTCGAGTACGACCAGGCGGTTTGGCAATTCATTGCGGGTTTGTGTCAACGGTACATGCACCTTCAACAACTCACCACACGCCTCGATACAAGCAATAAACCCAGCCAGCGTCTGCCCCTGTTTCACCTGCTGGGTAAACGCCTTGACGATCCCATCCCAACTGTTGTCATCCACGCGACTGGAGATGCCATCGTCCACCAGGATTTCCACATAACGCTCCGCCTCGCTGACAAAAATCAGCACCCCGGTGCTGCCCAGGGTGTGGTGCAGGTTCTGCTCCAGGAACTGCCGGCGCGCGAGGTTGGAGGCGCGCCAATGGCGTACCGAGCGTGGGATCAGGCGGGTGGTCACCTTGGGCAGGCGAAACAGCAGGCACAACACGATGAACGTCGCCCATTGCGCCAGCAGCAAGGTATACATGGTCAGGTAGCCCGACAGGTAATGCACCACGCCCGGTACCACCAAGGCGATCAGGCTGGCCCACAGCAGGGGGATGTAGGCGTAATCGTCGGCGCGGGCCGCCAGCACGGTGACCAGTTCGGCGTCGGTGGTTTTTTCGACCCGGGCAATCGCTTCGGCGACTTGGCGCTGCTCGTGTTCAGTCAGTAATGCCATGGTTGTAGTTGCTCTCTAGTTATTGTCATTACCAGCCGCCCGACGCGCCGCCGCCGCCGAAGCCACCACCGCCGCCTCGGAA